>NZ_JBEOTZ010000008.1:195612-264946 GCF_040303825.1 Streptomyces sp. NPDC094143 | reverse complement strand
CCATCGGAGAACCGATGGACGGGGTATCAACATATCTGGCGTTGACTTTTGGCACGCTGTTGAGTTCTCAAGGAACGGTCGCTTCCTTTGTACTCACCCTCTCGGGCTTTCCTCCGGGCGCTTCCCTTCGGTCTTGCGTTTCCGACTCTATCAGATCTTTTCTCGACCCGATTTCCTCGGTGCTTTCCAGGTTTCCGCTTCCGCGTTTCCCTTTCCGGCGGTTCCGACTCTATCAGATCCTTTCGGGCCTGATTCCCAGTCAGCGGGATTCGTCTTCGCGGCTGTTGGGCCGTTCCGACGAGTGAGACTTTAGCGGATTCCCTGGCTCCCGAGCCAATCGGGGGCCGCGTCCTTTCGAACAGGGATTCCTCATTCCGCGAATACGCACGCCAATGAAACGACGACAGAGCTACTGCGTCGAGTAGTGGTTGGTGCCTGCGGATTCGCTGCCCGGGGACCGACCGGAGTCGGCGCTCACGTCGGGCAACTCGGAGAACCATACGGAGCGGGTCCAGGCGTGTCAACTCTCGGGTGGAGAGGGCTTCGGGGGCGTACGGTGGACGGCATGACGACGCGTACGTGCAGCCAGTTCTGGTGGGCCGCCTGACGGCGGCCGTCCTCACGTATGCACTCAACGGCCGCCGCTTCGGCGGCCGTTCGTGTTTCTCCCTCCTGGATCACCGAGGGGCGGCCGCCCGGGGCGGTGGTCACGACCAGGAGGTGGAGAAGAGATGACACGGGTCTTCAGCGGGGTCAAGCCGACCGGGCATCTGACGCTGGGGAACTACCTGGGGGCCATGAGGCGGTGGGTCCAGGTCGATCAGTACGCGGCCGACGCGCTGTTCTGCGTCGTGGATCTGCACGCTCTGACCGTGGACCACGATCCCGCGCGGGTGCGGCGGCTCAGCCGGCAGGCGGCCACGCTGTTGCTGGCGTCCGGGCTGGATCCCGAACGGTGCACGGTCTTCGTGCAGAGTCACGTGGACGAGCACGCGCGGTTGTCGTACGTGCTGGAGTGCGTGGCCACCGACGGGGAGATGCGGCGGATGATCCAGTACAAGGAGAAGGCCGCGCGGGAGCGGCGGCGGGGTGGGAGTGTGCGGCTGTCGTTGCTGACGTATCCCGTGCTGATGGCGGCGGACATCCTGGCGTACGGGGCCGATGAGGTGCCGGTGGGGGACGATCAGCGGCAGCACGTGGAGCTGGCGCGGGATCTGGCCGTGCGGTTCAACCAGCGGTACGGGCACACGTTCGTGGTGCCGCGGGCCACGCGGCCCGGGGTCGCGGCGCGGGTGATGAACCTGCAGGAGCCGATGTCGAAGATGGGCAAGAGCGACGACGTCGGGCCGGGGATCGTCTATCTGCTGGACGAGCCGGACGTGGTGCGGAGGAAGGTCATGCGGGCGGTGACCGACAGCGGGCGGGAGGTCGTGTACGACCGGGAGGCCCGGCCGGGGCTCGCCAATCTGCTGGAGATCCTCGCGGCCTGCGCCGGTGGGGAGCCCGGGCAGCTGAGTGGTGCGTACACGTCCTACGGGGAGCTGAAGCGGGACACCGCCGAGGCTGTGGTGGAGGTGCTGCGGCCGGTGCAGGAGAGGCACAGGGAGTTGTGTGCGGACCCGGCGTATGTGGAGGCCGTGCTGCGGGAGGGGGCGGAGCGGGCCCGGGGGATGGCCCGGCCGACGGTGGATGCCGCGTACCGGGCGATCGGGTTGCTGCCGGCGGTGGCCGAGGCGGCCGGTGTCCGGGCCGGGGTGGCCGGGTGAGGTGACCGGGGTGGGGGCGGCTGTGCGGGCCGCCCCCTGGCGGTGGTCAGCTGTTGTTGCCGGTGGCCAGGGCGCGGCTGCGGTCGCGGGCGGCTTCGAGGGCGGCGATGAGGGCGGCCCGTACGCCGTGGTTCTCCAGTTCGCGGATGGCGTTGATCGTCGTGCCGGCGGGGGAGGTGACGTTCTCGCGGAGCTTGACCGGGTGTTCGCCGCTGTCGCGGAGCATCGTCGCGGCGCCGATGGCCGACTGGACGATGAGGTCGTGGGCCTTGTCGCGGGGCAGGCCGAGGAGGATGCCGGCGTCGGTCATGGCCTCGACCAGGTAGAAGAAGTAGGCCGGGCCGGAGCCGGACAGGGCGGTGCAGGCGTCCTGCTGGGACTCGGGGACGCGGAGCGTCTTGCCGACGGCGCCGAAGATCTCCTCGGTGTGCGCGAGGTGGTCGGCGGTGGCGTGGGTGCCGGCGGAGATGACGGACATGGCCTCGTCGACCAGGGCGGGGGTGTTCGTCATGACGCGGACGACCGGGGTGCCGGGGGCGAGGCGTTCCTCGAAGTAGGCCGTGGGGATGCCGGCGGCGCCGCTGATGACCAGGCGGTCGGCGGGGACGTGGGGGGCGAGTTCGTCGAGGAGGGTGCCCATGTCCTGCGGCTTGACCGTGAGGATGAGGGTGTCGGCGGTCTTGGCGGCCTCGGCGTTGGTGACCGGGGTGACGCCGTAGCGGGTGCGGAGTTCCTCCGCCCGTTCCCGGCGGCGGGCGGTGACCAGGAGGTCGGCCGGGGTCCAGCCGGCGCGGATCATTCCGCTGAGCAGGGCTTCGCCGATCTTGCCGGTGCCGAGGACTGCGACTTTCTGGGTCATGGCGCGGGGTGCCTCCGAAGGGTGCGTCGTCCGGGGTCCATCCTCGCACCGGGGGGTGGGGGGCGGCTCGGATGTCCGCTGGGCGGGATGCGGGCCGGGGGCTACGCCGTCCGGCGCCTGAGGGTCGCCGCGCCCAGGGCCAGGACCAGCAGGGCGCAGCCCGCGACGATCAGGACGTCGCGGACGAAGGTGGCCGTCATGTCGGTGTGGTGGAGGACCTCGTTCATGCCGTCGACGGCGTAGGACATGGGCAGGACGTCGGAGAGGGTCTCCAGGGCCGGGTGCATGTCGTCGCGCGGGGTGAACAGGCCGCACAGGAGGAGCTGGGGGAAGATCACCGCCGGCATGAACTGGACCGCCTGGAACTCCGAGGCCGCGAAGGCCGAGACGAACAGGCCGAGGGCCGTGCCGAGGAGGGCGTCGAGGAGGGCCACCAGCAGCAGGAGCCAAGGGCTGCCGGTGACGTCGAGGCCGAGGAGCCAGAGCGCGAGGCCGGTGGCCAGGGCGGACTGGATGATCGCGAGGGCGCCGAAGGCGAGGGCGTAGCCGGCGATGAGGTCGTCTTTCCCGAGGGGCAGGGCGAGAAGGCGTTCGAGGGTGCCCGAGGTGCGTTCGCGCAGGGTGGCTATGGAGGTCACCAGGAACATCGTGATCAGCGGGAAGATCCCGAGGAGGGACGCGCCGATGCTGTCGAAGGTGCGCGGGCTGCCGTCGAAGACGTAGCGGAGCAGGAGCAGCATCACGCAGGGGATGAGGATCAGCAGCGCGATGGTGCGGGGGTCGTGGGTGAGCTGGCGGAGGACCCGGGCGGCGGTGGCGGTGGTGCGGGACGCGCTCAGGGCCCGTGGCCGGGTGGGGGTGGGGGCGAGCGTGGTGGTCATCGGGTCGTCTCCTTGGTGCGGGTTGCGGCCTTGGCCTCGTCGACCAGGTGGAGGAAGACCTCTTCGACGGATTCGGCGCCGGTGCGGGTGCGCAGGGCGTCGGGGGTGTCGTCGGCCAGGACCTCCCCCTCGCGCATGAGGAGGAGGCGGTGGCAGCGCTCGGCCTCGTCCATGACGTGGGAGGAGACCAGGAGCGTCGCGCCGCGGCTCGCCGCGATGTCGTGGAAAAGGGCCCACAGGTCGCGGCGCAGGACCGGGTCGAGGCCGACGGTGGGTTCGTCGAGGACCAGGAGTTCGGGGGTGCCGAGGAGGGCGACGGCCAGGGAGACGCGGCTGCGCTGGCCGCCGGAGAGGTTGCCTGCCAGGGTGTCGGCGTGGGTGGTGAGGTCGACGTCGGTGATGGCCCGGGTGACGTGCTCGTGGCGGCGGTCGGCTGCGGGGCGGCCGGGGTCGAGGATCGCGGCGAAGTAGTCGAGGTTCTGCCGGACGGTCAGGTCGTCGTAGACGGAGGGGGCCTGGGTGACGTAGCCGATGCGGGTGCGCAGGGTGGGGTGGCCGGCGGGGTGGCCGAGGACGTCGAGGGTGCCGGTGACCTTGGCCTGGGTGCCGGCGATCGCGCGCATGAGGGTGGACTTGCCGCAGCCCGAAGGTCCGAGCAGGCCGGTGATCCGGCCTCGGGGGACGGTGAAGGCCAGGTCGCGGAGGACGGTGCGGGGGCCGCGGGTGACGGTGAGGTGCCGGGCGTGGACGGCCGCGGGGTCCTCGTCGGTGACGGGGCGGGGCGGCGGACCGGGAGCATTATTCATCACGCGATGAATAATGCTCCCGGGGGTGGGGTGCGTCAAGGCCGGGGCGTCAGGCCCGGGAGCCTCGGGCCGGGGCGTCAGGTGGAAGGGGTTCTGGGCGAGCAGGAGGATCACCTCGTAGACCTCTTCCACGTGGCCGTCCGGGAAGGCCCTGAGCAGGTGCTCGCGTTCCGCGGCGAGGAAGGACGCGGTGTGTTCCTCGCCGTGCACCAGGAAGAGCGAGTGGCTGCCGATGTTGGCCAGGTGGGTGTCGACCGGGACGCGGCGGCTCCAGCGGACCGTGCGGCGGGCGAAGTCGAGGAGGCCGGTGGGGTCGGCGGCGCGGGCGTTGACGTTGCGCTTCTCGGCGGAGACGTCGATGCCGAAGTCGCGGGCGGTGCGTTCGGCGGCCGCGGCGATCCAGGGGACGTCGAGGGCCTCGGTGTTCCACCACAGGGCCAGGGCGCCGCCGGGGCGCAGGACGCGGAGGGCCTCGGGGGCGGAGCGGGCGGGGTCGGTCCAGTGCCAGGCCTGGGCGTAGGTGACGAAGTCGAGGGAGGCGGTGGCCAGGGGGAGGTCGTCGCCGGTGCCGCGGACGAGGGGGATGCCGGGGTGGGTGCGGCGGAACTGGGCCGCCATGCCGTCGCCGGGTTCCACGGCGACGACGTCGGCGCCGCGGGCGTGGAGCAGGGCGGTGGCTATGCCGGTGCCGGCGCCGACATCCGCGACGCGGGAGCCGGCGAGGGGGCGGCCGGCCGGGGCTTCCAGCGCGTCGAAGAGGGGCGCGGGGTGGGTGGGGCGGTTGGCCGCGTACTGGGCTGCGGCGGCGTTGAAGGAGTGGGTTCTCGCGGAGCGGGCTCTCGCGGAGTGGGTTCTCGCGGAGCGGGGGCGAATTGTGGGGCCGGGGGCTGTGGGGTGGCGGTGGGTCGGGGGGCGTGGCTCCGGTGGGGTCCTGGGCAGGCTGGGTCGTACCGCCATGGTGGTCGGGGGCGGGAGCCGTGACGGTGAGTTTTCGATGTGAGGGCGACGGTCGAGCCCGCGGCTGTGTCGTGGCCCGGCGCACGGTTCCCCGCGTCCCCCTCGGGGTGCTGCTGGGCGCTTCGCTCTTACTCCGGCCGCGACCGGGCGGCCCTCAGGCGCGGCGTTTCCTCGACGGGTTGCCCGTGCGGCGGGTCGTGCGCTTCTCGTGTTGCTTGCGGGCCGACTCGTACTCGGCGCGGTGGAGCCTCTCGCCGGGGGCCTCGCTGAGGGAGCGGAGGAAGTAGGCGAGGAGGGAGCCGACGAAGCCGATGGAGAGCAGGCCCCGCAGGGAGGCCTGGCGGTCCGGGTCGGGGCGGCGCGTGAAGCCGTCCCAGGTGTGACGGAAGGCCATCGCGCTGCAGACCGCGAACATGACGATCATGAGGAGCGAGACGAAGCCGCCGATCGCGGCGATCTGCAGGCCCTGGTAGGCGAGGCGGAGAACGACACAGGAGGCGACAGCGGCGGCGAGGGAGCCGAGGGCCACGGCGACGCGGCGGGCGGTGTAACCGCCGTCGTGGTTCAGCCAGGTCGTGCCGAAGAAGCGGAGGGGTTCGGGCCGGGGCCCGTCGTGGGTGGGGGTGCCGGTCTCTGTGCTCACGGCTCGATTATGGCTTTCCGGTGTGCGCGGGTGCCTGCGGCGGCCTGTGCGGCGGGGTGGGGGTGCGCGTCTTCGCCTGACGGTGGGGTGGTGGGGCGGGGCCGCGCCGGGGGGTGTCCGTCCTCGGAACGGCGCGATCGACGTGCGTGCCGACTCACTCCCCGTTGACGCGCCAACCGCTGCGGGCGGACACCCCCCGACACGGCCCCTTCCGTCGTCCGGCGGGTGCGGG
This sequence comes from Streptomyces sp. NPDC094143, assembly GCF_040303825.1. Taxonomy (NCBI): domain Bacteria; kingdom Bacillati; phylum Actinomycetota; class Actinomycetes; order Kitasatosporales; family Streptomycetaceae; genus Streptomyces; species Streptomyces sp. NPDC094143. Next base: position 258,802 of record NZ_JBEOTZ010000008.1, on the reverse strand, counting down.
CGCGTCGTGCTTCCGCCCATGCGTCCCACGTGGTGCGGCGGCGGTGTGGCCCGCAGTGGGGGCGGGCCACACCGGCTGTGCGGATCAGGAGCAGCGGGGACGGATGTAGCCGTCGCTGCCCGTGTTCACATAGGCGTCCGAGACGTACTGGCCGCTGGCGATGTTGTCCCAGATGTTCGTCGTGCCGTACGGGCCCGTCACCCACGTGCCGGGTGCCTGGCAGTTGATGGCGACCCGGGACCCCTCCGGCAGGACCTTGACGATCGGGTAGCCGGTGCCGGGGCCGCTGCGGACGTTGAGGCTGACGCCCGGTGCGGTCGGATACGTCGTGACCGCCGCGGCCAGTGTGATGACCTGCGGCATGGCGGCGCCGGTCGCCTCCTCGGGCTGCTCGGTGCGCTCGATCTCGGCAGGCTCGACTGACATGGTGTACCTCCCCCGTTGACCCCATGGCTGCCATGGGGTCCCGTTGATTCCCCTGGCTCACGCCCTCAAACATCTGTGCGCGATTCGGCGTTGGAGGCTGGCAAGCCGCCTCTGTCCCGTACGGGTCATCGACTAGGCTCCGTGCGTCGCGCGGGCGGACGAACAGCACGGGGGTGGTCCCATGGCGTCACAGCGAAGCGCCGGAGCGGGCCCGGAAGCGGAACTTCCTGAATATGCCGGTCACTACCGTCTGGAGTCCTGCCTGGGCTCGGGTGGCATGGGCGTGGTGCATCTGGCCCGCAGCACCTCGGGAATGAAGCTCGCCGTAAAGGTCGTGCACGCGGAGTTCGCCAAGGACCCGGAGTTCAGAGGGCGTTTCCGGCAGGAGGTGGCGGCGGCCCGGCGGGTCAGCGGAGCCTTCACCGCGCCGGTCGTCGACGCTGATCCCGAGGCCGGACGGCCCTGGATGGCCACGTTGTACATCCCGGGTCCGACGCTCGCCCAGGAGGTGAAGCGGAACGGGCCGCTGGCGCCCGCCCAGTTGCGCCGGCTGATGGCCGGGCTCGCGGAGGCCCTGCGGGACATCCACCGGGTCGGCGTCGTGCACCGGGATCTGAAGCCGAGCAACGTGCTGCTCGCCGAGGACGGGCCGAAGGTCATCGACTTCGGCATCTCGCGCCCCGCCGACAGCGAGTTGCGGACCGAGACCGGCAAGCTCATCGGTACGCCGCCCTTCATGGCGCCCGAACAGTTCCGGCGGCCGAGGGAAGTCGGGCCCGCCGCCGACGTGTTCGCCCTCGGGTCCGTCATGGTGCACGCGGCGACCGGACGGGGGCCGTTCGACTCCGACAGCCCGTACGTCGTCGCCTACCAGGTGGTGCACGACGAGCCCGAGCTCACCGGCGTACCCGAAGAGCTGGCGCCGCTCGTGCTGCGGTGTCTGGCCAAGGAGCCCGAGGACCGGCCCTCGCCCGACGCCTTGATGCGGGAACTGCGCTCGGTGGCGGCCTCGTACGACACCCAGAGCTTCATACCGCGCCGGCCCGCGGAGGAGGAAGAGGAGGCGGAGCGGGCCGGGCATGAGGTGTCCGAGGCGGAGGTCTCCGGTGAGGAGGAACCGGCCCGGCGGCGGCTCGGCAGGCGGGGGGCCGTGGTCGCCGGGGTTCTCGGGCTGGTCGTGGCCGGGGTGCTGGCGTCGGTGTCCCTGGCCGGCGGTGTCGGTCCGGCGCCGGAGGTCGCTTCGCCGCGCACGACGGCCGCCGCCTTCGCCGGGTGGGTGGCCGAGCCGCTGGGCCGGGACGGCGTGCCGCAGTGCTCCTACGCGGTGGGCGCGCTGCTCTGCGCCCGGGACGGAGTGGTCTTCGCCCTCGATCCCGCGGACGGGCGGCTGCGGTGGCGGCACGCGCTGGAGGGGGCCGCCGCCAGTGGGCCGCCGGCCGGTCCGCCCGCCGTGTCGGGCCGGATGGTGCTCGGCGGGCTCGGGCAGGGACGCGGGCTGACCGTGCTCGGGATCGCGTCGGGTGACGTGGCCAGGCGTACGGAGCTGCCCGCCCATGGAGGGCTGCGGGCCGTGGGCGGCATGGTGCTGCTCACGGCGTCCGACGGCACGGTCAGCGGGGTGGACGGGGCCACCGGTGACGTGCGGTGGAGTCACCGCGTCGCGGGCCAGGAGGTGCCGTACTTCGTCTCTTTCGCCGGTGATCGGCTCGCCTACGCGGCGAGTGTGTCCGGTGACGGGACCGGCACCCGGGTCACGGCGGTGGATCCGCGGTCGGGCGGCGTGCGGTGGGAGGCGCGACTCGACGGCAGTCTCGAACCTGTCGGGACGGTCGACGGGGCGGTCGTCTTCGTCGCGGTCGACGCGGTCACGCGGGAGGCGCGGGCCGTGGTGCGGTACGACCCCCACAGCCGTAAGAGCGTGCGGGTGCCGCTGCGGGTGCCGTTGCAACAGGTTGCGGGCAGTGTGCGCGGCAACGTCGTGCACCTCATGGCGGCGGGCGGGGCGCTGGTCGCCGTCGACCTGGCGGCGCGCGAGCAGCTGTGGAGTCTGCAGACGGGTGTCGTGCGGGGATCGAGGCCGGTCGCCGACGGCCGGCATGTGTACGTCACCGCGCCCGACGGGCGGCTGCTCGGCGTCGACGCGCGGCGCGGGAAGCTCCTCGGGCAGACGCCGCCCCGGCTGGGGGCGCGGTCGGACCGGGTTCCGGCCGCCCTTCCCGAGCCGGTGGTCGTGGGCGACCGGGTCTACGGCAGCGCCCCGGACGGGACGGTCTTCGCCGTGAGCGGGCGCGACCCGGTCGACTGGTAGGGCGCAGGCGCGAGGGCCGCCCCCGGTGACGGGGAGCGGCCCTCGCGGTGGGGCTCAGCCCAGCTTCGACACGTCCCGGACGGCGCCCTTGTCCGCGCTGGTCGCCATCGCCGCGTAGGCGCGCAGGGCGGCCGAGACCTTGCGGTCGCGGTTCTTCGGGGCGTACCGGCCGTTCAGGGCCTGTTCGCGGCGGGCCAGCTCGGCGTCGTCGACCAGCAGGTCGATCGAGCGGTTGGGGATGTCGATGCGGATGCGGTCGCCGTCCTCGACGAGGGCGATGGTGCCGCCCGCCGCCGCCTCCGGGGAGGCGTGGCCGATGGACAGGCCCGAGGTGCCGCCGGAGAAGCGGCCGTCGGTGACCAGCGCGCAGGTCTTCCCCAGGCCGCGGCCCTTGAGGTACGAGGTCGGGTAGAGCATCTCCTGCATGCCGGGGCCGCCCTTGGGGCCCTCGTAGCGGATGACGACCACGTCGCCGTCCTTGACCTGCTGGGTGAGGATCTTCTGGACGGCCTCCTCCTGCGACTCGCAGACGACCGCCGGGCCCTCGAAGGTCCAGATGGACTCGTCGACGCCGGCCGTCTTCACGACGCAGCCGTCCACGGCCAGGTTGCCCTTGAGCACCGCGAGGCCGCCGTCCTTGGAGTAGGCGTGCTCGGCGGAGCGGATGCAGCCGCCCTCGGCGTCCTCGTCCAGGGTCTCCCAGCGCTCGGACTGGGAGAAGGCCTCGGCGGAGCGGACGCAGCCGGGGGCCGCGTGCCACAGCTCGACGGCCTCGGCGGACGGGGAGCCGCCGCGCACGTCCCAGGTCTTCAGCCAGTCGGCGAGGGAGGGGCTGTGGACGGAGTGCACGTCCTCGTTGAGCAGGCCGGCGCGGTGCAGCTCGCCCAGCAGGGCGGGGATGCCGCCGGCGCGGTGCACGTCCTCCATGTAGTACGTGCGGTCCTTGGCCACGTTCGGGGCGACCTTGGCCAGGCACGGCACGCGGCGGGAGACCTCGTTGATCTCCTCCAGGCCGAAGGGGACGCCCGCCTCCTGGGCGGCGGCCAGCAGGTGCAGGATCGTGTTGGTGGAGCCGCCCATGGCGATGTCGAGGGCCATGGCGTTCTCGAAGGCCGCGAAGGTGGCCACGTTGCGGGGCAGGACCGACTCGTCGTCCTGCTCGTAGTAGCGGCGGGTGATGTCCATGACGGTCCTGGCCGCGTTGACGTAGAGCTGTTTGCGGGCCGTGTGCGTGGCGAGGACCGAGCCGTTGCCCGGCAGGGACAGGCCGATGGCCTCCGTCAGGCAGTTCATCGAGTTGGCGGTGAACATGCCGGAACAGGAGCCGCAGGTCGGACAGGCGTTCTCCTCGATGCGGAGGATGTCCTCGTCCGAGATCTTGTCGTTCACGGCGTCGGAGATCGCGTCGACCAGGTCGAGCGTGCGGACCGTGCCGTCGACGAGGGTGGCGCGGCCGGACTCCATCGGGCCGCCGGAGACGAACACCGTGGGGATGTTCAGCCGCAGGGCCGCGTTGAGCATGCCCGGGGTGATCTTGTCGCAGTTGGAGATGCAGATCAGGGCGTCGGCGCAGTGGGCCTCGACCATGTACTCCACGCTGTCCGCGATCAGGTCGCGGGAGGGCAGCGAGTAGAGCATGCCGCCGTGGCCCATGGCGATGCCGTCGTCCACGGCGATGGTGTTGAACTCGCGCGGGATACCGCCGGCTTCGATGACCGCCTCGCTGACGATCCGGCCGACCGGCGCCAGGTGCGTGTGGCCGGGGACGAACTCCGTGAAGCTGTTGGCGACCGCGATGATCGGCTTGCGGCCGATGTCCGCACCCGGTACACCGGAGGCGCGCATCAGGGCGCGGGCGCCCGCCATGTTGCGGCCGTGGGTGACTGTGCGGGACCTCAGCTCGGGCATCGTCGCTCGCTCCTTCAGAGACTGCGTCAGAGGATTCGGAGATTTCTGACTGCTGTCGAGCGTACGCCGGTCATCCAGAGGGCGGGACGGAGTGTCCGGAATGCGGGATGCCCGTCTCGTCGGCGGCCCCCCGTGAGGGTTACGGACCGGTCAGATGTCCCTGCACGACGGGGGCCAGCCGGGCGATGATCTGCTCCGGGTCCGCCGAGGCCAGCGGCTCGACCCGGATCACGTAGCGCAGGATGGCCGTGCCCACGAGCTGGGCGGCGGCCAGCTCGGCGCGCAGTTCCGCGTCGGGCAGGTCCAGGCGTACCGCGATGCGGCGCAGGACCTGGGTGGCGACGATCCGGCGGAAGACGGCGGCCCCGGTGTCGTTGGTGAGGGCGGAGCGGACGACGGCGAGCAGGGGCGCGCGGGTCGCCGGGTTCTCCCAGACCCCGAAGAAGAACCGGGCCAGCCGCTCCCCCACCCCGTCGAGCGGGCCCTCCTCGATGGCCTTAGGGGCCTGCAGCGCGGGTCCGAACGACTGGGTGATCGCCGCCTCGAAGACCTGTTCCTTGGTGCCGAAGTAGTGGTGCACGAGGGCCGAGTCGACCCCGGCGGTCTTGGCGATGCCGCGGACGGACGTCTTCTCGTAGCCCCGCTCGGAGAACTCGTCGCGGGCGGCGGCGAGGATGCGGTCGCGGGTGTCGGCGGACTCCGTGCGCGGGGGGCGGCCGCGGCGGCGGGCGGCGGGGCCGGTGCCGGCCGGGGGCCGGTCGGTCACCGGCGCGGCACCTTCGCCGCCGAGGCCAGGTGGAGCCGGGTGAAGGCCAGCGCCTCGGCCAGGTCGGCCTCGCGCTCCGCGCTCGACATGGCGCGGCGGGTGTTGACCTCGATGACGACATGGCCGTCGAAGCCGGTCAGGGCGAGCCGCTCCAGCACCTCGGCGCAGGGCTGGGTGCCGCGGCCGGGCACCAGGTGCTCGTCCTTGGCGGAGCCGCGGCCGTCGGCGAGGTGGACGTGGCCGAGGCGGTCGCCCATGCGGTCGACCATGGCCAGGGCGTCGGAGCGGGCCGTCGCGGTGTGGCTGAGGTCGATCGTGAAGTGGCGGTAGTCGTCCTTGGTGACGTCCCAGTCGGGGGCGTAGGCCAGCATCTCGCGGTCGCGGTAGCGCCAGGGGTACATGTTCTCGACGGCGAACCGTACGTCCGTCTCGTTCGCCATGCGCCAGATGCCGGCGACGAAGTCGCGTGCGTACTGGCGCTGCCAGCGGAACGGGGGGTGGACCACGACCGTGCTCGCGTCGAGCTTCTCGGCGGCCGCGCGGGCCCGCTGGAGCTTGGTCCACGGGTCGGTGGACCAGACGCGCTGCGTGATGAGCAGGCAGGGGGCGTGCACGGCCAGGATCGGGATCCGGTGGTAGTCGCTCAGTCTGCGCAGGGCCTCGATGTCCTGGCTGACCGGGTCGGTCCAGACCATGACCTCGACCCCGTCGTAGCCGAGGCGTGCGGCGATCTCGAAGGCCGTGGCCGTCGACTCCGGGTAGACCGAGGCCGTCGACAGGGCGACCTTCGCGTCCGGGATCTTCACGGCTGGCTCTGCCATGCAGGACAGGTTACGGGGTGGAGTGGGCAGGTCGTGGGGTGCCTGTTCGCCGTTGTGGTGATTGCCACGTGGTGAACCCGCACGCCGGGTTCCCTACGCCGGCTCCATGTGGTCGAGCCGGCGCAGGATCACGCCCTCCCTGAGCGCCCACGGGCAGATCTCCACCCGCTCCACGCCGAACAGGTCCATCGCGGCCTCGGCCACCAGGGCACCGGCCAGCAGCTGGCCCGCCCTGCCCTCCGAGACGCCGGGGAGGGCGGCCCGTTCCCGCTCGGTCATGCCGGCCAGCTTCGTAACCCAGCTCTCCACCGACTCCCGCTTGAGCTCGCGCTGCACGTACGGGCCCTCGGCGGAGCGGGCCGCGCCGGCTATGCGGGCCAGCTGCTTGAAGGTCTTGGACGTGGCGACGACATGGTCGGGGGCGCCGAGGCGGCTGAACTCGCCGACCGTGCGGGCGATCTCGGTGCGGACGTGGCGGCGCAGGGCCCGGACGTCGTCGGCGGCGGGCGGGTCGCCGGGCAGCCACCCGGCGGTGAGGCGGCCGGCGCCCAGCGGCAGGGAGGCGGCCGCGTCGGGCTCCTCGTCCATGCCGTAGGCGATCTCAAGGGAGCCGCCGCCGATGTCCAGGACCAGCAGCTTCCCGGCCGACCAGCCGAACCAGCGGCGGGCCGCGAGGAAGGTGAGGCGCGCCTCCTCCTCGCCGGTGAGGACCTGGAGCTCGACGCCGGTCTCGGCGCGCACGCGGGCGAGGACCTCGTCGGCGTTGCGGGCCTCCCGCACGGCGGAGGTGGCGAACGGCAGCATCTCCTCGACGCCCTTGTCCTCGGCGGCCTGGAGCGCCCCGTGGACGACCGAGACCAGCCGGTCGACGCCGGCCGGTCCGATCGCGCCGTCGCCGTCGAGGAGCTGGGCCAGGCGCAGTTCCGCCTTGTGCGAGTGCGCGGGCAGCGGGCACGCGCCGGGGTGCGCGTCCACCACGAGCAGATGCACCGTGTTCGAACCCACGTCGAGGACACCGAGTCTCATGTACGGAACGCTACTGCCAGCAGGGCCGTCCGCCGTCCTCGGTGCGGGGATGCGGCCCGTACCCTGGAGGCGTGCCAAAGACGAAAAAGGCCAAGCGCGACAAATCACCGGGCGTCGCGGTACCCGACGAGAAGGGGCTCGACTTCGCTCGCGCGTGGGTGGAGTTTCCCGATCCGGCGGACGACGAGCAGGTGTTCCGCTGCGATCTGACATGGCTGACCTCTCGCTGGAACTGCATCTTCGGCAGCGGCTGCCAGGGCATCCAGGCCGGCCGCGCGGACGACGGGTGCTGCACGTTGGGTGCCCACTTCTCCGACGAGGACGACGAGCAGCGCGTGGCCGGGCATGTGGCCAGGCTCACGCCGGACATCTGGCAGCACCACGCCGAGGGCACGGCCAACGGCTGGGTCTCCGAGGACGAGGACGGCGAGCGGCAGACGCGGCCCTTCGAGGGCTCCTGCATCTTCCAGAACCGGCCCGGCTTCCCGGGCGGCATGGGCTGCTCGCTGCACATCCTGGCCCTGAAGGAGGGCCGCGAGCCGCTGGAGACCAAGCCGGACGTGTGCTGGCAGCTGCCGGTGCGCCGGACGTACGAGTGGATCGACCGGCCCGACGACACGCGCGTGCTGCAGGTGTCGATCGGTGAGTACGACCGCCGCGGCTGGGGGCCGGGCGGGCACGACCTGCACTGGTGGTGCACCTCGGCGACCTCGGCGCACGGCGCGGGCGATCCCGTGTACGTCTCCTACCGGCCCGAGCTGATCGAGCTGATGGGCAAGGCCGGCTACGACCGGCTGGTCGAGCTGTGCGAGGAGCGGCTGGCCTCGCAGCTGCCGCTCCTGGCGCCGCACCCGGCGGACCCGGTGGGCTGAGCGGCCGGGACCTACGACATGGCCGGGCTCGGGTGGCCGCCGTCGGAGGGCGGTGGTGCCGAGCCCGCCGGCTCGCTGGGCTCCGGGTCCGTCGGGGTGGGCGTGGGGTCCGGCGACGGGGGCGGGGTGGTCGGCGTCGGGTCCGGGGCGGAGGTCGTGGGCGTCGGGTCGGGCCGGGTGGAGGGCGGCTCGGCCGGGCTGCTGGGGCGCGGGCCGGGGCCGGAGGGGCTGGGCGCGCTGCCGTAGCCCTCGATGTGGACGACGGCCCCGGCGGGCGCGACCGCCACCTGCGCGTGCCAGGGCCCGGCGGGCTCCCGCAGGTGGTCGACGTACACCCTGATCGTCAACGACTCGCCGGGCCGGAGCGTTCCCGAGGCCTGGCTGAGGTAGAGCCAGTCGGCTCCCGTGGTGGCCGACCAGCGGACCGGGGCCCGCCCGGTGGCGGTGAGGGTGACGAGGGTGGTGTCGCCGCTGTTGTCGGCCGAGACCTCCAGGGTGGCCGCACGGCCGGCGCCGGCGACGCCGATGACCTCGACGGAGACGTCGGCCTTGCCGTCCTTGCCGAAGCGGGGGCCGGGGCGGGTGCCGGCGTTGCCGGTGTTCTCGTAGCCGCCGCCCGCCATCTCACCGTCCAGGGCGAACGGGTCGTCGGCCTCGCGTGCGGAGGCCGAGCGGCCGTCGTGGCCCTCGCCGGTCGGCGTGCCCCGGTAGGCGGCCCACAGGGCGAGCACGGGGGCGGCGACGACGGTGGCGACGACGGTCGTGGTGACGGCACGCGCGCGGAGCCGGTCGCGGCGGGCGGCGTGGTCCTTGGGGTCGATCGGGAAGCCGCGCCGGTCGAAGCGGGGCGCGGCGCTCCGCGCGCGCGGGTGGTGGGCCATGGCGACGTGCAGGGCCGCGCGGGGCGCCGGCAGGACGGGCAGTTCGGCGGGGGTGACGCTGGTGCCGGGCCAGCGGCCGGGGGTGGCGCGCTCGGCGGCGCGGCGGCAGCGCGGGCAGTCGTCGACGTGCCGGACGAGCTCACGGCGCAGGGCCGTGCCGAGCACCAGCCGGTCGTCCCCGACGAGGTGCGCGACGCTCGGGCACGCCCCGGTCTCGACGACGGCGAGAGCCGCGCGTGTGCGTTCCACCTCGCAGGCGGCGGAGGCGAGCAGGTCGCGGGCGGCGGCCACGTCCATGCCGAGGACGGCGGCGACCTCGTGGGCGGCGAGGTGGTGGCGCACGGCCAGTTCGAGCGCCTCGCGCTGCTCCGGGGTGGTGCCGGCGGCCTCCGGCCAGGCGAGCAGGGCCAGTTCGCGGCGGCGCAGCTCGCGGACCTCCTCCGAGGGGGCCGGAGCGGCCGGCCGGTCGGCGCGCTGCCGGTCGGCGCGGCCCGCGGCGTGGCTGCTCTGACGTTTCTGCTTGGCTTCGGCCAGCTTGCGCAGGCACGCCCAGCGGGCCAGCGCGTAGAGCCAGGCCCTGCGGTCCGCGGGCGCGTCGGGGACGTGCCGGCCGCGGCGTTCGGCGAGGGCGAGGACGTCGCCCAGGGCGGCGGTCGCGGCGTCGTGATCGCACAGCACGGACAGGCAGTAGGTGAACAGGCCGTCCAGGTACGGCTCGTAGCGCGCGGGCGGACGCTGCGCCAGTGTGCGGGCCGCTCCTCGGTCGCGCGCTTCCCGGTGCGCCCGATGCGCGCCGGCCGTACGGGTCGAGCGGGTCGAGATCTCCGGAGAACTGCTCATCATTCGGCGACCGTAGGCGGCCGGGAGGGGCGCCTTCCGACGGCTTGAGCACATTTAATCCGTACGGGTGAAACGATCCCTCAATCGGGGACACGGGCCACTGGCCCGGGCCCCGGCGAGGGGTGGCGCAGCCCTGGCGCGCAGGTGGCCGCGCCGTCCGGTCCCCGCGTTGTCAGTGGCGGCGGCTACGGTTTCGTCCATGGCTGCCCGTACGAAATCCACCAAGGACCGCCCGTCCTACCGCTGCACGGAGTGCGGCTGGCAGACGGCGAAGTGGCTCGGCCGCTGCCCCGAGTGCCAGGCCTGGGGGACGATCGAGGAGTACGGCACGCCCGCGGTCCGTACGACGTCACCCGGGCGGGTCACCACCTCCGCCCTGCCCATCGGCCAGGTGGACGGCCGCCAGGCCGCCGCCCGCACCACCGGCGTGCCCGAGCTGGACCGCGTGCTCGGCGGCGGGCTGGTCCCGGGCGCGGTGGTGCTGGTCGCGGGCGAGCCGGGCGTCGGCAAGTCGACGCTGCTGCTGGACGTGGCGGCCAAGTCGGCGAGCGAGGAGCACCGCACGCTGTACGTGACGGGCGAGGAGTCGGCGAGCCAGGTCCGGCTGCGCGCCGACCGCATCGGCGCCATCGACGACCACCTGTACCTGGCGGCCGAGACGGATCTGGCGGCGGTGCTGGGCCACTTGGACGCGGTGAAGCCGTCGCTGCTGATCATGGACTCGGTGCAGACGGTGGCCTCACCGGAGATCGACGGCGCACCCGGCGGCATGGCCCAGGTGCGCGAGGTCGCCGGGGCCCTGATCCGGGCCTCGAAGGAACGCGGCATGTCCACGCTCCTGGTGGGCCACGTCACGAAGGACGGCGCGATCGCGGGCCCGCGCCTGCTGGAGCACCTGGTCGACGTCGTCCTGCACTTCGAGGGCGACCGGCACGCCCGCCTGCGGCTCGTACGCGGCGTCAAGAACCGCTACGGCACCACCGACGAGGTCGGCTGCTTCGAACTGCACGACGAGGGCATCACGGGCCTCGCGGACCCGAGCGGACTTTTCCTGACACGTCGGGCCGAACCGGTCCCGGGCACCTGCCTGACCGTCACCCTGGAAGGCCGCCGCCCCCTGGTCGCCGAGGTCCAGGCGCTCACGGTCGACTCCCAGATCCCCTCCCCGCGCCGCACCACCTCGGGCCTGGAGACCTCCCGCGTCTCGATGATGCTGGCGGTGCTGGAACAGCGGGGCCGGATCAGCGCCTTGGGCAAAAGGGACATCTACTCCGCGACGGTGGGCGGGGTGAAGCTCTCGGAACCCGCGGCGGACCTGGCGGTCGCCCTCGCCCTGGCGAGCGCGGCGAGTGACACACCTCTCCCCAAGAACCTCGTGGCGATCGGCGAAGTGGGCCTCGCGGGCGAGGTGAGACGGGTCACGGGCGTGCAGCGCCGCCTGGCCGAAGCCCACCGTCTGGGCTTCACGCACGCCCTGGTACCGGGCGATCCGGGCCGGATTCCCGCGGGCATGAAGGTTCTGGAAGTCGCGGACATAGGGGACGCCCTGCGGGTCCTCCCCCGCTCCCGTCGCAGAGAGGCCCCACGGGACGAGGAGGGTCGCCGGTAGACTTTGCCCTGGTCTCGCCCGTCCGTGCGAACCAAGCGCGCGACACGGGGGCGCCCAGAACCTGCGACCGGAGGAGTGCAGTGGCAGCCAACGACCGGGCATCAGCTCCCGGAAAGTCCGGCGGGAGTGCCGGTACCGATGGCCTGATGCGCGCCTCCCTGAGCGCCGTGGCACCCGGAACCGCCCTCCGCGACGGCCTGGAGCGCGTGCTCCGCGGCAACACCGGCGGTCTCATCGTGCTCGGCTCCGACAAGACGGTCGAGGCGCTGTGCAGCGGCGGTTTCGTGCTGGACGTCGAGTTCACGGCGACCCGTCTGCGTGAGCTGTGCAAGCTGGACGGCGGCATCGTGCTGTCCTCGGACCTGTCGAAGATCCTGCGCGCGGGCGTGCAGCTGGTCCCGGACCCGACGATCCCCACGGAGGAGACGGGCACCCGGCACCGCACGGCGGACCGCGTCAGCAAGCAGGTCGGCTTCCCGGTCGTCTCCGTCTCCCAGTCGATGCGCCTGATCGCCCTGTACGTCGACGGCCAGCGCCGGGTCCTGGAGGACTCGGCGGCGATCCTGTCCCGCGCCAACCAGGCCCTCGCGACCCTGGAGCGCTACAAGCTCCGCCTCGACGAGGTCGCGGGCACGCTGTCGGCGCTGGAGATCGAGGACCTGGTCACCGTCCGGGACGTCTCGGCGGTCGCCCAGCGCCTGGAGATGGTGCGCCGCATCGCCACGGAGATCGCCGAGTACGTGGTGGAGCTCGGCACGGACGGCCGGCTGCTCGCCCTCCAGCTGGACGAGCTGATCGCGGGCGTCGAGCCGGAGCGCGAGCTGGTCGTGCGGGACTACGTCCCCGAGCCCACGGCCAAGCGTTCCCGCACGGTCGACGAGGCCCTCGCCGAGCTCGACGCCCTCAGCCACGCCGAGCTGCTCGAAATGCCCACGGTGGCACGGGCGTTGGGGTACACGGGCTCTCCCGAGACGCTGGACTCGGCGGTGTCCCCGCGCGGCTTCAGGCTGCTCGCCAAGGTGCCGCGCCTGCCCGGCGCGATCATCGACCGCCTCGTGGAGCACTTCGGCGGCCTGCAGAAGCTGCTCGCCGCGAGCGTCGACGACCTGCAGACGGTGGACGGCGTGGGCGAGGCCCGGGCGCGCAGCGTGCGCGAGGGGCTGTCGCGGCTGGCGGAGTCGTCGATCCTGGAGCGGTACGTCTAGCCGCCTGAGCCTTCACCGGCCGCGTACGGCTGAGGGCGGTACCCGGTGCCGGGTATCGCCCTCAGCCGTTGGCGGCCGTCGCGCTTCAGTCGGCGGACAGCACGAACGACGTCTGCACCTTCGCGAAGCCCGGAGCCTTGGCCTCCACCAGATAGGTGCCGGTCTTGGCCGAACCCGCCGGGGGCGTGGCGCACTCGGGGGCGCTGGGCTTGCGGTCCCACTTCACCATGTAGGTGATGTCGCTGCCGGCCGGTACCCGGTACACCTGGTGGGCGGCCGCCTTGGGGCAGTCCTTCGAGGACCAGTAGTCGTCGTCGCTGCTCGCCGGGGTGACGGTGAACACCGCGTTCCTCGGCCCGAGGTCGATCTTGCAGTCGCTGCCGGAGATGTTCCGCGCGGTGAGCAGGAACGTGGGCGTCTGCTCGGGGTCGTAGGTGTTGTGCCGACTGCGCAGGCTGAACTTGACCACGCTCGCGGTGCAGTTGGGCAGGGTGGAGCCGGCCGGGAGCGTGTCGCCCGCGCCGACGCCGCCCACCGTGCTGCCGCTCCCGGAGCCGCCGGCACCGCCCGACCCGGCGGATCCGCCGGAGCCGCTGTTGCCGGACCCGTCGCCCGAGCCGCCGCCCGCGCCGTCACCGGAACCGCCACCCGAACCGCCGGAGCCGTTCCCGGACCCGGACGACGAGCCGCCCGAGCCGCTGCCGCCCGACTCGTCGCGTCCGCCGGGGGCTTGGCTGATGGCCGGGCCCGAACTCGACGGACCGGGCGTGATGGAGGGCGCGGGATTCTTGCCGTTGGCGCCGTTGTCGCCGTCCTTGCCGCCCCCGCCGCCCATGGTCACGATCCAGGTGATCAGCAGCGCCAACAGGGCTACCACAGACACGAGTACGACCCTCCGACGCCAGTAGATGGAGGAGGGAAGCGGCCCGACCGGATTGCGCAGAGATCCCACGGCGCAAACCTTACGAGAGAACGGCGCGTTCGCTTGTCCCACCCGCCGCTCGGGGCACATTTTTTCCGGATCATCATCCCGGGAAAACGCCGTCCCACCCCTGTCTTTCGTCAGGTACGGCACCCGACGATCGCGGGGTGTGACGGTTCCGGTCCGCCGCCTACCGTCCGTGACCATGACCTTCGCCGACGCCGCGCTCTACCGCGACATCACCGACTTCGCCCGCGACACCCCGATGTGGGTACGGCAGGGGGCCGGACTGTGGACGGAGGCCGGACTGCTGGTCTTCGTGGCGCTGTTCGCCGCCGTGTGGTGGCGCGCCCGCCGCGACAGTCCGCGCGCGTTCGCGATCGCGGCCCTTGCACCTCTGGCCACGGCAGGGGCGTACGTGTGCAGTGAGGTGCTCAAGTCCGTTGTCACGGAGGAGCGGCCGTGCCGCGCGGTCGCCGGTGCGGCCGCGTCCCTGGCCGCGTGCCCACCGCACGGCGACTGGTCGTTCCCGTCCAACCACGCGACGATCGCGGGCGGATCGGCCGTCGCCCTGGCGTTGGTGCGGCGCGCGCTGCTGTGGCTGACGGCCCCGCTCGCCCTGCTGATGGCCTTCTCCCGGGTCTTCGTCGGCGTGCACTATCCGCACGACGTCCTCGCGGGGCTGGCGCTGGGCGCACTCGTCGCCCTGGTCGCCGTCCGGCTGGGCACGGGCCCCGTGACGCGGCTCAGCGGCGCGCTGCGCGGCTCGTCGGCCCCGCTCGTGCGCTGGGTGGTGGGACCGGGCCGCCCGGCTGTCGTGCGGTCGTACGGAACGCCCGCCGGTCGGTGAGCCCGGGCCGAGGTCGTGTCCGCGGAGTCCCTTCGTCCGCCCGGAGGGCGGGCCCTGCGGCGTCCGGTGCGTGCTCTCGGCGTGCCGGACGCAGTCCCTCGTACCGGGCGTACTCGGGACTGCGTCCGGTGCGGCGAGAGCGCGTGCCAGGCGTCGCGGGGCAGGAGGAACTTTGCGGACACGACCTACGGCTCCACCAGGCCCGCCTCGTACGCCACGACGGCCGCCTGCACCCGGTTGCGTACCTCCAGCCGGTCCAGGACCGCGCTCACGTACGCCTTGACCGTGCCCTCGACGAGATGGAGCCGGGCGGCGATCTCCGGGTTGGACAGGCCCGCGCCGACCAGGCCGAGCACCTCGCGCTCGCGAGGGCTCAGCACCGCCACGCGCGCGCGTGCCCGGGCCTCGCGGGTGAGCCGGCCGCCGCCGAGGCCCTGATCGATGACGTACCGGGCCACCTTCGGCGACAGGAACGCGGCGCCCGCCGCCACCGCCCGTACGCCCGCGATGAGTTCGTATGGGTCGCCGGACTTCAGCAGGAACCCGGTGGCGCCGCCGCCGAGGGCGCGGGTCACGTAGGCGCCCTCGGAGAAGGTGGTGAGCATGGCGACGGCGGTGCCGGGCACGGTCCGTGCGATCTCCTCCGCCGCGGAGAGACCGTCCAGGCGCGGCATGCGGATGTCGAGCAGTGCCACGTCCGGGCGGTGGGCACGGGCCAGATCGACCGCCTCGCGCCCGTCACCCGCCTCGGCGACGACCTCCGTGCCGCCGTCGCTGTCCAGGATGGCGCGCACCCCGGCGCGCACCACCGCCTCGTCGTCGGCCAGCAGGATGCGGATCACCGTGCGAGCTCCTCGTATTCCTCTCGTCCTTCACCGGACAGGCCGACGCGCGGGACGACGTCCTTGGCGACCAGCCGCCCGTCCTCGAAGCACAGTCTGAAGTGGTCGACGGAGACGAAGAGTTCGCCGCTGGCGCGGTAGTAGCGGCAGTCGGCTCCGGCGGGCGGCGCGGGGGCGCGTTCCGAGGGCGGGTCGTTCACCTCGCGCCCGGGCAGCACGCGGGCGACGTCGGCGGCCGGGGCGCCCGGCTGGAGCCGCGCGTACACGGCGGGCGGCAGGACCGAGTGCGTCTCGGCGTAGGCGTACCAGCCGAAGGCCGCGCCGACCACGGCGGCCCCCGCGCCGGCGGCGGTGCCGAGGCCGACGGCGACACGGCGGCGGGCCTGCGCGAAGGGGGCCGGGGCGGCGCCGGAACGCGGGGACGTCGCGGGGTCCGGGGCCGCGCCCGGGCCCGGCGACACCCCAGGACTCAGGGACACGGCAGGGCGCGTGGGCGCGGCGAGGGGCGGCTGCCGCGGCACGCACGCCCGGACCCGGAAGCCGTCCTCGTGCGGGCCCGCCTCGAACTCGCCGCCCGCCGAGGCGACCGCGGCGCGCAGCCCGAGCAGGCCCGTGCCGCCCCCGGACGGGCCGGAACCGCCGTCGGTGGCCCGGCCGTTGGCGACGGTGACGGACGTGCCCGCGGGCCGCTCCGCCACCGACACGACCACGGGTGCGCCCGGCGCGTGCCGTGCCGCGTTGGTCAGTGCCTCCCGCACCACGCGGTGCAGCAGCCGCCCGGCGACCCCGCCGGGCTCCGGTTCCCCCTCCCGCCCGGCGGGTTCGAAGCGCACGGGGAGTCCCGACTGCGCGGCCCGTGCGACGAGTTGCTCCAGGGTCTCGCCGGCCGGCGCGAGCGGTACGGGCTCGTCGTCCTCGCGCAGGACGCCGATGATCCGGTGCAGCCGGTCCGTGGCGTCAGCGGCGGCCGCGCGCAGGTCGGCCGCCGCCCTGCGGTGCGTCTCGCCGAGTCCGGAAGCGACCTGGAGGGCGCCCGCGCGCAGGGCGATGAGGCTCAGCTCGTGGCCGAGGGAGTCGTGCATGTCCTGGGCGATCCGGGCCCGTTCACGCAGCCGGGCGCGTTCCTCGGCGTGGCGCTGCTCGTCCTCCAGCCGGGCGGCCCGCAGCCACCCGGCCTCGGCCAGCTCCCGGCTCTGCCGCCAGTAGCGCCCGCCCAGCCAGGGGAAGACGCAGCCGAACAGCAGCGTGCCCGTCATGACGAGCCATTCGGGCGCGGGGTCGACCCCGACGAGCGCGATGCGCGCGGTGCCGACGCCGGCGAGGGCGGTGAAGCACAGCACGGCGGGACGCGCCCGGGCCGCCCGCAGCCCGAGCAGCAGCGCGAACACGCCGAGGGCGGGGCCGTAGGAGACGGTGAACAGGGCGGGGGCGGCGGCGAGGCTCACGGCGGCCGCGAGCGCGAAGGCGACCAGGGGGGCGCGGCGCGCCGAACCGGCCGCGACGGCCAGCGCCGCCACGCCGGTGACCTGCTGCCAGGCCGGCCGCGGCTCGTTCAGCCCGAGCCGGTCCGCGGTGAGCGCGGGCAGGGCGAGGGCCGCCCAGAGCAGGGCACCCCGGGCGCACGAGGCCGGGTGAGGACGTTCCATGCGGCCCGACGCTACTGGCGCCGGGCCGGGCGGCACTGCTGCCGATCGTCAGGTACCGGCCTCCCGCGCCGGTGGCGGTGTGCCCGCGACGGCACCCTTGCGTGGCACCATCGGAAGGCCATGACTGCTCCCACGAAGCCCTCGCACCCCACCGCCTCCCCCACCGAGCCCCTCCCCGGCCCGCCCCGCGGAGAGAACCTGCACGCCCCCGTCATCGACTGGTTCGAAGAGAACGCCCGTGACCTGCCCTGGCGGCGCCCCGAGGCCGGGGCGTGGGGCGTGATGGTCAGTGAGTTCATGCTCCAGCAGACCCCCGTGAGCCGTGTCCTGCCCGTCTACGAGCAGTGGCTGGCCCGCTGGCCGCGCCCCGCCGACCTGGCCCGGGAGGCGCCCGGTGAGGCCGTCCGCGCCTGGGGACGGCTCGGCTACCCGCGCCGCGCCCTGCGGCTGCACGGCGCCGCCGTCGCGATAACGGAACGGCACGGCGGTGACGTACCGGCCGACCACGCCCAGCTGCTGGCGCTGCCCGGCATCGGCGAGTACACGGCCGCCGCCGTCGCCTCGTTCGCCTACGGCCGGCGGCACCCCGTGCTGGACACGAACGTACGCCGGGTCCTGGCCCGCGCGGTCACCGGCGTGCAGTACCCGCCCAACGCCACGACCGCCGCCGAACGGAGGCTGGCCCGCGCGCTGCTGCCCGACGACGAGCCGACCGCCGCGCGCTGGGCCGCCGCATCCATGGAGCTGGGCGCGCTGGTGTGCACGGCGAAGAGCGAGTCGTGCCACCGCTGCCCGATCGCCGCGCAGTGCGCGTGGCGGCTGGCGGGCAAGCCGGAGCACGACGGCCCGCCGCGGCGCGGCCAGACGTACGCGGGCACCGACCGGCAGGTGCGCGGGCGGCTGCTCGCCGTGCTGCGGGAGGCGCACGGACCGGTGCCGCAGGCCGCCCTGGACCGGGTGTGGCACGAGCCGGTGCAGCGGGCCCGCGCCCTGGACGGGCTCGTCGCCGACGGTCTGGTGGAGCCGCTGGCGGACGGGCTCTACCGGCTGCCGATGACCTGAACGCACGGGAACGTCACAGCCGCCGCCCTGCCGTCACCGCGCTCCAGTGATCGACAAATCGCCCCATAAGCTTCCCAACAGGCCCATCGTTTTACCCCGTTCCGACATCCGTTACACAACCGACGGACAGCCGAGCGCTGGCCGCAGGCTGCTTCGGACAGCGCCGTGACAACGGCTCCGTACCTTCGGATGCGTTCCCGGAAGGACCCGGGACGACGGAGAACCACAGGCAGTGCACGGGCGGCGGGGAGCCGGCCCGGAACGGGGAAACGGGAGGCGGGTCACCATGGCGCAGGGCGAGGTGCTCGAGTTCGAGGAGTACGTCCGCACCCGGCAGGACGCGTTGCTGCGCAGCGCCCGCCGCCTGGTGCCGGACCCGACGGACGCGCAGGACCTGCTGCAGACGGCACTGGTGCGGACCTACGGCCGCTGGGAGACCATCGAGGACAAGCGGCTGGCCGACGCCTACCTGCGCCGGGTGATGATCAACACGCGGACGGAGTGGTGGCGGGCCCGCAAGCTGGAGGAGGTGCCGACCGAGCAGCTCCCGGACGCCTCGGTCGACGACTCCACCGAGCAGCACGCGGACCGCGCTCTGCTGATGGACGTCCTGCGGGTGCTCGCCCCCAAGCAGCGCAGTGTCGTGGTGCTGCGACACTGGGAGCAGATGTCCACGGAGGAGACGGCCGCCGCCCTCGGCATGTCGGCCGGAACGGTCAAGAGCACGCTGCACCGGGCGCTCGCCCGGCTCCGCGAGGAGCTGGAGTCCCGCGATCTGGACGCACGCGCGCTGGAGCGTGAGGAGCGGGAGCGGTGCGCGGCCTGACCGGTGAGGGTTCCGCGGGGAACCGGGGCGGCATCCAGGCGGTGATCACGGCGCTGGCCGTGTTCGCCGCCCTCGCCCTTTTCGCGTCCTCGTGTGCCGCCGGCGGCACCGGCGCCCGGGACGAGGGTCCGGCACACTCCGACTCGGTGGCGGGGGCCTCCGCCGCCACGCCGACCGCGGCCCCGTCGAAGACGCCCGGCACCGAGGACGCGGTCCGGCTCGTCAAGGACGACCCGAAGGTCGCGCCGGAGGTCAAGCGGGAGCTGAAGCCGTGCGTGGCCGACGAGTACCCCGTCGACGTCTCCTACGGGAACCTGACCGGCGGCTCGGCCGACGACGTCGTAGTCAACGTGCTGACCTGCGGTGACGCGGTGGGTGTGGGCAGTTACGTGTACCGCGAGCAGGACGGCTCGTACCAGAATGTGTTCAAGGCCGAGGAGCCCCCGGTCTACGCGGAGATCGACCGCGGCGACCTCGTGGTGACCAAGCAGGTGTACGAGAAGGGCGACCCGGTGTCGAGTCCCTCCGGGGAGAACGTGATCACGTACCGGTGGTCGTCCGGCCGGTTCGACGAGGAGTACCGCACGCACAACGACTACGGGAAGGTCGTCGGCGACAGCGCGTCGCCGGTGCCCGCGAGCTGACGCCGCCGGAAGGCCGCGTGAACCGTTCGGGCGCCTCGGGCCGACCACCCGGTGAACGCGACGCCCGTTCCGCGCGTCCCAGCGAAGAGAACGCACCCCACGAACCACTGAGGACAAGAGAGCACCGGGATGGCAGACCAGACCCACGTCCTGTTCGTCGAGGACGACGACGTCATCCGCGAGGCCACGCAGCTCGCCCTGGAACGGGACGGCTTCGCGGTCACCGCCATGCCCGACGGGCTGTCGGGCCTGGAGGCGTTCCGGGCCGACCGCCCCGACATCGCGCTGCTGGACGTGATGGTCCCCGGCCTGGACGGGGTCAGCCTGTGCCGCCGCATCCGGGACGAGTCGACCGTGCCGGTGATCATGCTCTCGGCGCGGGCCGACTCCATCGACGTGGTGCTGGGTCTGGAGGCGGGCGCCGACGACTACGTGACCAAGCCGTTCGACGGTGCCGTCCTGGTGGCCCGGATCCGCGCGGTGCTGCGGCGGTTCGGGCACGCGGCCGGGGACCGCGCCGAGGAGCGGGCCGCCCCGGCCGACGGCGGGGTGCTGACCTTCGGGGACCTGGAGGTCGACACCGAGGGCATGGAGGTCCGCCGGGCCGGGCAGCCGGTGGCGCTCACCCCGACCGAGATGCGGCTGCTGCTGGAGTTCTCCTCGGCGCCGGGCACGGTGCTCTCCCGCGACAAGCTGCTGGAGCGGGTGTGGGACTACGGCTGGGGCGGGGACACCCGGGTCGTCGACGTGCACGTGCAGCGGCTGCGGCAGAAGATCGGCCAGGACCGGATCGAGACGGTCCGGGGCTTCGGCTACAAGTTGAAGGCCTGAGCCGGGTATGAGGGGGCACTTCCGGCGCCTGGTCGCCGCGGGTCTGGAGCGCGCGGGCATCCGCACGGGCCTGAGATGGAAGCTGAGCGCGGCCATCGCGCTGGTCGGCGCACTCGTGGCGATCGCGCTGAGCCTGGTCGTGCACAACGCGGCGCGGGTGTCGATGCTGGACAACGCACGCGACCTCGCCGACGAGCGGATCATGATCGCCCAGCGCAACTTCGAGCTGTCCGGGCGGATGAACTTCCCCAACACCAAGATCGACGACCCGAACCTCCCGGAGGAGCTGCGCGACCGGGTCGAGGCCGGCCAGCGGGCCACCTACGTGGCGGACCGGCCCGGTGACGCGCCGGACATATGGGCCGCGGTGCCGCTGAAGAACGGGCACGTGATGTCCCTGCACTCGGGCTTCACCGACCGCAGCTCGGACATCCTGAAGGACCTCGACCAGGCGCTGGTGATCGGCTCCATCGCCGTCGTCCTCGGCGGCAGCGCGCTCGGCGTGCTCATCGGCGGGCACCTGTCGCGGCGGCTGCGCAAGGCGGCCGTAGCGGCGGGTCAGCTCGCGGGCGGCGAGACGGACGTGCGCGTGCGGGACGCCATGGGCGGGGTCGTGCGGGACGAGACGGACGACCTGGCGAGCGCGGTGGACGCCATGGCGGACGCCCTGCGGCAGCGCATCGAGGCCGAGCGGCGGGTCACCGCCGACATCGCGCACGAGCTGCGCACCCCGGTGACCGGGCTGCTGACCGCCGCCGAACTGCTGCCGCCCGGCCGCCCGACCGAGCTGGTGCTGGACCGGGCCAAGGCCATGCGCACGCTCGTGGAGGACGTGCTGGAGGTGGCCCGGCTGGACGGCGCCTCGGAGCGGGCGGAGCTACAGGACATCATGCTGGGCGAGTTCGTCGCCCGGCGGGTGGCGGCCAAGGACCCGGACATCGAGGTGCGGATCGTGCACGAGTCGGAGGTCACCACCGACCCGCGGCGCCTGGAGCGCGTGCTGTTCAACCTGCTGGCCAACGCGGCCCGGCACGGCAGGCCGCCCGTCGAGGTCACCGTCGAGGGCCGGGTCATCCGGGTCCGCGATCACGGCCCGGGCTTCCCGGAGGACCTGCTGGCCGAGGGGCCGAGCCGCTTCCGCACCGGCAGCAAGGACCGGGCCGGGCACGGGCACGGCCTCGGCCTGACCATCGCGGCCGGGCAGGCCCGGGTGCTGGGCGCCCGGCTGACCTTCCGCAACGTCCGCACGCCGGGGGCGCCGGAGGGCGTACCGGCCGAGGGCGCGGTGGCGGTGCTGTGGCTGCCGGAACACGCGCCGACGAACACGGGCAGCTACCCGATGCTGCCGGCGTCGTAGACCGCGGTGGTCAGCAGGACCAGTCCTGGTCCAGGTCGAGGCCGCCCTCGCGGGGCTGGGTGAGCGAGAACCAGTTGCCGGAGTCGTCGCGGAACAGCGCCTCCGTGCCGTAGGGGCGCTCCTGCGGCTCCTGGAGGAACTCCACGCCCCGGTCCTTGAGCTTCCGGTAGTCGCCGTGGATGTCGTCGGTGGTCAGCACGCCCGCGCCGAGCGCGCCCTTCGTCACCAGCTTGCGGAGCATCCCGGCGGACTCGGGGTCCATCGCGGGCCCGCCGGGCACCATCAGGGTGAACTCGACGCCGGGCTGGTTCGGGGAGCCGACCGTGAGCCAGCGCATGCCGCCCTCGCCCATGGTCAGGTCCGTACGGACCTCCAGGCCCAGTTTCTCCGTGTAGAACTCCTTGGCCCGGTCCTGGTCGAGGACCCAGACGGTCGTGATGGCGAGACCCTTGATCATGGCGTGCTCCTGCTGCTTCGCGGCCGGTCGGTGCTTGCCCTGCCACCGTAGGCAGCGGGGGTGTCAGCGCGCTTCTCCGGAATTGCGCTCCTCGGCGGAGGCCGGGGCGGAGCGGAAGCCGCCGGCCCAGAGCATGGCGTAGCAGCCCGGAATGAGCGCGGCGCCGCGGCCGACGTGCTTGGACCGGTACTCACTGGGCGTCAGCCCCGTCCACGCCTTGAAGCGGGCCGAGAACGTGCCGACGCTGCTGAAGCCGACCAGGTGGCAGATCTCCGTCACCGACAGGTTCGCCGTGCGCAGCAGGTCCTCGGCCCGTTCGATCCGGCGGTGCGTGAGGTACTGGCCGGGGGTCTCGCCGTACGCCTCCTTGAAGGCGCGGATGAGTGGTACCGCGAGTACCCGGCGTGCGCGGCGACGGTGTCCAGGTCGAGCCCGGGATCGGCCCAGTCCCGGTCCATGGCGTCCTTGGCGAGCCGGACCTGCCGCGTCTTGTCCATGCGACCGATGGTGGCACGGGGGTGTGACAGCGGTCCGGGCTGTGGGCGGCACCCCCGAGCGGCCGGACACGGCGAAGCCCCTCCCCGGGGGGCAGGAACCCGCCGGCCATGGCGAACCCCGAGGACCGGAACCCGCCGGGCTGAGGGCGGCGCCCTCAAGCGGCCGGACACGGCGAACCCCCCGGGGGCCGTGACCCGCCGGACACGGCGAACCCCCCGGGGGCCGTGACCCGCCGGACACGGCGAACCCCCCAGGGACCGGAACCCGCCGGACACGGCGAAGCCCCTCCTTCCGGGGGGGGCAGGAACCCGCCGGACTCGGCGCCCCCCCCAGGGACCGGAACCCGCCGGACACGGCGAAGCCCCCGGGGACCGGAACCCGCCGGGGGCTTGCGCGTGGGCCGTTTCGCCGGTCGGCTTGCGGTCGTCGCCCCGAGGGGCGGCGACGGGAGCGACGCCGGTTACACCGCCTCGGCCACCGGCGTCCTGGACGCCGGTCCGCCGGCCGTGCCGTCCTCCGCCGGCTTCGGGCCCGCTCCCTTCAGCGGTACCTCCTTCACGAACACCGCCGCCGCGAGCGCCAGGACCGCCACCG
Organism: Streptomyces sp. NPDC094143; assembly: GCF_040303825.1. Classification (NCBI taxonomy): domain Bacteria; kingdom Bacillati; phylum Actinomycetota; class Actinomycetes; order Kitasatosporales; family Streptomycetaceae; genus Streptomyces; species Streptomyces sp. NPDC094143. The sequence continues at coordinate 235,611 of NZ_JBEOTZ010000008.1, read as the reverse complement.
CCGCTCCGAGCAGGAACGCCGAGTGCGTGCCGGCCGCGACCGCGTGCTGGTAGGCCTCCCGGGCCGCCTCCGGCAGCTTGGCCAGGCCCGCCTGGTCGAGCTGGGCGGACTGCTCGGTCACCTTGGAGCCCAGCGCCCCGGCCCGCTCGGCCATGACGTCCTGGACACGGTGGTTGAACAGCGCGCCCATGATCGCCACGCCGAAGGAGGAACCGAGCGTGCGGAAGAGGGTGGCGGACGAGGACGCGACGCCCATGTCTTTCATCTCTACGCTGTTCTGCGCGACGAGCATGGTGATCTGCATCAGGCAGCCCATCCCGAGACCGACCACGGCCATGAACACGCCGGAGGTGAGCCGGGAGGTCCCCGTGTCCATCGTGGACAGCAGGTACAGGCCGACGATCATCAGCGCGCTGCCGAGCACCGGGAAGACCTTGTACCTGCCGGTGTTCGTCGTCACCCGCCCGGCGACCATCGACGTCACCAGCATCGCGCCCAGCATCGGCAGGAGGAGCAGCCCCGAGTTGGTCGCGGAGGCGCCCTGCACGGCCTGCTGGTAGAAGGGCAGGAACAGCGTGGCGCCGAACATCACGAAGCCCGTGATGAAGCCGATGACCGACATCAGCGTGAAGTTCCGGCTGCGGAAGATGTGCAGCGGCAGGACCGGCTCCGCGGCCCGCGTCTGCCAGAACACGAACCCGACGAGCGCGGCGACGCCGATGCCGATCAGCTCCATGATCCGCGCCGAGGACCAGGCGTACTCGGTGCCGCCCCACGTCGTCACCAGCACGATCGCGGTGATGCCGACGGTCAGCAGCACGGCGCCCAGGTAGTCGATCCGCGCCTGCGCCCGCTTCTTCGGCAGGTGCAGCACGGCGCTGACGGCGACCAGCGCGACCACGCCGAGCGGCAGGTTGATGTAGAACGCCCAGCGCCAGCCCCAGTTGTCGGTGATCGTGCCGCCGACCAGCGGGCCGCCGATCATCGCCAGCGCCATGACGCCGGCCATCATGCCCTGGTACTTGCCGCGTTCCCGGGGCGGGATCAGGTCGCCGATGATCGCCATGACGCCGACCATCAGACCGCCCGCGCCGAGGCCCTGGATCGCCCGGAAGCCGATGAGCTGCCCCATGTCCTGGGCCATGCCGCTGAGCGCCGAGCCGATCAGGAACAGGACGATCGACGACATGAACGTGCCCTTGCGGCCGTACATGTCGCCGAGCTTGCCCCACAGCGGGGTGGAGGCGGCGGTGGCGAGCGTGTACGAGGTGACGACCCACGAGAGGTGTTCGAGCCCGCCGAGCTCACCGACGATCGTCGGCATCGCCGTACCGATGATCATGTTGTCGAGCATCGCGAGCATCATCGCGATCATCAGCGCGAGGAGCACGACCCGCACGCTCCTGGGCTTCTTCCCCCCGGTGCCGGCGTCGGTCGCCACCGTGGTGTCCGTTGTGTCCGCCATCGTCGCTTCCCACTCCCCCTAGCTACTGCTACTTACTTGCCGACCGGCTAGTGCGACACTCGGGAAGCTAGCCGCGGAACTAGCCGGTCGTCAAGTAAGTTTTATGGAAAGCGAGCGGCGTAGGAGGATGGGCGGCACCATGGACGGCACCAGGCAGCGGCGCCGCGGGGACACCCGCCGGCGCATCCAGGACGTGGCCCTCGACCTCTTCGCGGAGCAGGGCTACGAGAAGACGTCACTGCGCGAGATCGCGGAGCACCTGGACGTGACCAAGGCTGCGCTCTACTACCACTTCAAGACGAAGGAAGAGATCCTCGTCAGCATCTTCGAGGACCTCACGCAGCCGATCGAGGACCTGATCGACTGGGGCCGGCGCCAGCCGCACACGCTGGAGACCAAGCAGGAGATCATCCGCCGCTACGCCGACACGCTCGCCCAGGCGGCACCGCTGTTCCGCTTCATGCACGACAACCAGGCGTCGGTACGGGACCTGCGGATCGGCGAGTCCTTCAAGGCGCGGGTGCACAGCCTGCGCGACATCATCGTCGACCCGGACGCGGACCTGGTCGACCAGGTCCGCTGCGCCAGCGCGATCTTCACGCTGCACGCCGGGATGTTCCTGCTCCAGGACGTGGGAGACGACCCCGAGGAACGGCACAAGGCCGTCCTCGAGGTCGCCACGGACCTGGTGACCCAGGCCCACCGGGGAGCCAGGGGCTCCTAGGGATCCGTCGGCCCGATCAGATCTTCACGCCCTTGCCGCGCAGGAACTTCACCGGGTCGACCGCCGAGCCGTAGTTCGGGCTCGTACGGATCTCGAAGTGCAGGTGGGGACCGCTGGAGTTGCCGGTGTTGCCGGAGCGGGCGATCTCCTGGCCGGTCTTGACGACCTGGCCGATCCGCACCTTGACCTGCGACAGGTGCGCGTACTGCGAGTACGTGCCGTTGCCGTGCTTGACCACGACGGCGTTGCCGTACGCGGGACCGTCACCGGCGCCGTTGGGACCGGCCTTGACCACGGTGCCGCCGTGGGCGGCGACGACCTGGGTGCCGCTCGGGACGGCGTAGTCCTGGCCGCTGTGGGTCGACTGCCACATGCCGCCGTTCTGGGCGAAGCTCGCGGAGAGCTTGTACTTCTTCACCGGGTCGACCCAGGACGGCTTGGCCTTCTTGGCCGCCTTCTTCACGGCGGCGGCCTTCTTCTGGGCCGCCTTCTTCGCGGCGGCGGCCTTCTCGGCCTTCACCGCCTCGGCCTTGGCGGCCTTGGCCTGGGCGGCGGCCTGTGCCTGGACGGCACTGGCGGCACCGGACGCGGCCGTGGTGTCGGCGGCGGCCGCGACCCCGGCCCCCAGTGCGGCCGAGACACCGAGGCCGGCGGCCAGCACGGTCGCACGGGTGCGGAGCTGGGACGTACGGGAAGAACGGGACGTGACGCGCTGGGACATCGAAACCTCGTGGGGAAGGGGACGGAGAAAACCACCCGGCGCGCAGTCGCTCGCCGAATGGCCATCCCTTGGTAACCCGAAGTCCGACAAACTCCCAAAAGCGTGATCTACGACAGAAGTTAGTAATTTAGTTCAGTGTTCTACGTCTCTTGACACAGCTCCCATTCGGGATGAATCCGGCCATGAGCACGCACTTCCGCCCCTTCTGCGGGCTCGCCACCCGGTCGGCACCCATCTCCCCCTGTCCCGTTATCCACTATTCCAGCTAGTAACGGACATATCGCCTGTGCGGCATGTCACCGGGGGCCCTCTTCGGCCATTCCGGAAATGTGGCGCACGCCTCTAGGCGCCTACCGTCCGGTAACCCTACGGTTCCCCTCGCGCCACCCTCGCCCACGAACATGCACACGACATGTTGGCAGCGTCAATGACGTGAGAGGACCCCCCACGACATGCAGACCCGACGCCCCTGGCTGCGCCACGCATCCGTCACCGCCGTCTCGGCGGCCGCCCTCGTGGCGATGGCCGCACCGGCCGAGGCCGCGACCCCGGCCCGCGCCTCCACGGCCGTCACCGCCGCGTCCGCCGCGGCGGACGTCGACTACGCCACCTGGCAGAAGGACTGCCAGGCGGTGATGGACCAGGCGCTGCCCTACCTGAGGCAGCGGATCGCGGCCCCGAAGCCCGGCGAGAAGCAGGCCGTCGTCCTCGACATCGACAACACGGCGCTGGAGACGGACTTCGGCTTCAGCTACCCGCAGCCGGCCAACAAGCCGGTCCTGGAGGCCGCCAGATACGCCCAGGAGCGCGGCGTCGCCGTGTTCTTCGTGACGGCCCGGCCCGGAATCATCTACTCGTTCACCGAGTACAACCTGAAGCAGACCGGCTACCGGGTCTCCGGGCTCTACGTCCGCGGCTTCGTCGACCTCTTCAAGAACGTCGCCGACTACAAGACGGCTCAGCGCGCCGACATCGAGAAGAAGGGCTACACGATCATCGCGAACATCGGCAACAGCGCCACCGACCTCTCGGGCGGCCACGCCGAGCGCACGTTCAAGCTGCCGGACTACGACGGGCAGCTCTCGTAGGGCTTCGGGCACGCGAGAGGGGCCGGTGCCTTTCGGCACCGGCCCCTCTCACTCGGCCGTGACGCTTACGCGTCCTTGCTCAGGTTCGGGCCGGTGCCACCGGCCGCCTGCTCGATCGGCGGGACGTCCGGCAGGGCCGACTTCTCCTCGCCGCGGAAGGTGAAGGTCTTGGCCTCGCCCTCGCCCTCCGTGTCCACGACCACGATGTGGCCGGGGCGGAGCTCGCCGAAGAGGATCTTCTCCGACAGCGAGTCCTCGATCTCGCGCTGGATGGTGCGGCGCAGCGGACGCGCACCCAGCACGGGGTCGTAGCCCTTCTTGGACAGCAGCTCCTTGGCGGACTGGGAGAGCTCGATGCCCATGTCCCGGTCCTTCAGGCGCTCGTCCACCTTGCCGATCATCAGGTCGACGATCTGGAGGATGTCCTCCTGGCTGAGCTGCGGGAAGACGACCACGTCGTCGACGCGGTTGAGGAACTCGGGCCGGAAGTGCTGCTTGAGCTCGTCCGAGACCTTGTTCTTCATGCGCTCGTAGTTGGTCTTCGTGTCACCCGAGGCCGCGAAGCCCAGGTTGAAGCCCTTGGAGATGTCCCGGGTGCCGAGGTTGGTCGTCATGATGATGACCGTGTTCTTGAAGTCCACGACCCGGCCCTGGGAGTCGGTCAGGCGACCGTCCTCCAGGATCTGCAGCAGCGAGTTGAAGATGTCCGGGTGGGCCTTCTCGACCTCGTCGAAGAGGACCACCGAGAACGGCTTGCGCCGCACCTTCTCGGTCAGCTGGCCGCCCTCCTCGTAGCCCACGTAGCCGGGGGGCGAACCGAAGAGACGCGAGACCGTGTGCTTCTCGCTGAACTCCGACATGTCGAGGGAGATCAGCGCGTCCTCGTCGCCGAAGAGGAACTCGGCGAGCGCCTTGGACAGCTCGGTCTTACCGACACCGGACGGGCCGGCGAAGATGAACGAGCCACCGGGGCGCTTGGGGTCCTTCAGACCGGCGCGCGTACGGCGGATCGCCTTCGACAGCGCCTTGACGGCGTCGGTCTGGCCGATGACCCGCTTGTGGAGCTCCTCCTCCATGCGCAGCAGGCGGGAGGACTCCTCCTCGGTCAGCTTGAAGACCGGGATGCCGGTGGCGGTCGCGAGGACCTCGGCGATCAGCTCGCCGTCGACCTCGGCGACGACGTCCATGTCGCCGGCCTTCCACTCCTTCTCCCGCTTGGCCTTGGCGGCGAGGAGCTGCTTCTCCTTGTCGCGCAGGGAGGCGGCCTTCTCGAAGTCCTGCGAGTCGATCGCGGACTCCTTGTCCCGGCGGACACCGGCGATCTTCTCGTCGAACTCGCGCAGGTCCGGCGGCGCGGTCATCCGGCGGATGCGCATCCGGGAACCGGCCTCGTCGATCAGGTCGATCGCCTTGTCCGGCAGGAAGCGGTCCGAGATGTACCGGTCGGCCAGCGTGGCGGCCTGGACCAGCGCCTCGTCCGTGATGGAGACGCGGTGGTGGGCCTCGTACCGGTCACGCAGACCCTTGAGGATCTCGATCGTGTGCGGCAGGGACGGCTCCGCGACCTGGATGGGCTGGAAGCGGCGCTCCAGGGCCGCGTCCTTCTCCAGGTGCTTGCGGTACTCGTCCAGCGTGGTCGCACCGATGGTCTGCAGCTCACCGCGGGCCAGCATCGGCTTCAGGATGGAGGCCGCGTCGATGGCGCCCTCGGCGGCACCCGCACCGACCAGCGTGTGCAGCTCGTCGATGAACAGGATGATGTCGCCGCGGGTGCGGATCTCCTTGAGCACCTTCTTCAGGCGCTCCTCGAAGTCACCGCGGTAGCGGGAGCCGGCGACCAGGGCACCGAGGTCCAGGGTGTAGAGGTGCTTGTCCTTGAGGGTCTCGGGCACCTCGCCCTTGACGATGGCCTGGGCGAGGCCCTCGACGACGGCGGTCTTGCCGACGCCGGGCTCACCGATCAGCACCGGGTTGTTCTTCGTACGGCGGGACAGCACCTGCATGACCCGCTCGATCTCCTTCTCGCGCCCGATGACCGGGTCGAGCTTGGACTCACGAGCGGCCTGGGTGAGGTTCCGGCCGAACTGGTCGAGGACCAGGGACGTGGAGGGCGTGCCCTCGGCAGGACCGCCGGCGGTGGCGGTCTCCTTGCCCTGGTAACCGGAGAGCAGCTGGATCACCTGCTGCCGCACGCGGTTCAGATCTGCGCCCAGCTTGACCAGGACCTGGGCGGCGACGCCCTCGCCCTCGCGGATCAGGCCGAGCAGGATGTGCTCCGTGCCGATGTAGTTGTGGCCCAGCTGAAGGGCCTCGCGGAGCGACAGCTCCAGGACCTTCTTGGCACGGGGGGTGAAGGGGATGTGCCCGGACGGGGCCTGCTGGCCCTGGCCGATGATCTCCTCCACCTGCTGGCGGACCGCCTCGAGCGAAATCCCGAGGCTCTCAAGGGCCTTGGCGGCGACACCTTCGCCCTCGTGGATCAGGCCCAGGAGGATGTGTTCAGTGCCGATGTAGTTGTGGTTGAGCATCCGGGCTTCTTCCTGAGCCAGGACGACAACCCGCCGCGCGCGGTCGGTGAACCTCTCGAACATCGTTAATCGCTCCTCAGAGCGGTCAGGCAGTGGGGGGAACTTCCCCTCCCTGTCCTTCCGCAGCTTAGTCCCGCGAGCGGGGACCGCTCATTCCAACTGCCGACACCGTCCTTGGCCTCCTGACCCCGAACGCCGACATCTGCTCCAACCCGATGGTGCGAGACGATGTTCCCGCAGGCCAGGCAGATACCCCACTCGCCAGTACGCCGATGGCGAACGTGAGACGTCCTTTCCTGCGTGTCGCCCCCTCCCACTAGGGATGTCTTACCCGCGGGGACCGACAGTCCATGCCGAGCGCCCCCGTTCCCTCCGCTACGGGCGAACAACCTTGCGCCTCCCCGCACCCCCCGCGCGCCCCCGCTTCGCCACGCGGTGCGCTCACATCGGCACACAAAGTGAACTCAGCGTAACCCGCACGCTCTTCCGCGGGTTGCACTTGGCATGTCCGGCGTCCTCCCCTCCGTGACCGCCCGCACACCCGGCGTGGTCCCACCACCCCGCCGCTGCCGCACCCGGCGGTGGTACGAGGACGACCTCGGCTGGCCGACGGCGCCCGGGGACCCGCTGCGCCTGGTCCTGGGGGTGCGCTTCGACGTCCTGGACGTACCGGCGGAAGCGGCACCGGCCGCGCTGCGGCGCCTCGGACCGCGCTCGCCGGTGGCCGTCCGCGGCGAGCGCGTCCAGCTGCTGGTGGCCGCGGGCAGCGCGGAGGAACTGCCGGGGCTGCTGGAGTGGCTGGACTGGGGAGCACTGCCGCTGGACGTGAGGGCACTCGGCGCGGGCGCGTTCCTGCGGGCGCCACTGCCGCCGGGGCCGAGCGCGCCACTGCCGGAGGCGTGGCTCGGGCGGGAGCCGTCGGCGCCGGGCGGGCCGGATACGCGGTTGCCCACAGGTGCGGGGGCCCCGTTGGTCAGCGGGCCGGATGCGCGCTCGGCCGTCGACACGGGTGCTGCGTCGTTCCGCGGGGCGGATGCGGGTGCTGCGTCGTTCCGCGGGGCGGATGCGGGCGCAGCGTCGTTCCGCGGGGCGGATGCGGGGATGCGCGCAGGGGCGGGCGGCCCGGCCTTCACAGGACCGGATGCGCGGTTGCCCACAGGCGCGGGCGCCCCGTTGGTCGACGGGCCGGATGCGCGGTCGCCCGCCGACTCGGGAGCAGCGTCGTTCAGCGGGGCGGATGCGCGGTTGACCGTCGACGCGGGTGCTGCGTCGTTCAGCGGGGCGGATGCGCGGTTGACCGTCGACGCGGGTGCTGCGTCGTTCAGCGGGGCGGATGCGCGGTTGACCGTCGGCCGGGGCGCAGCGGCGTCCTCCGGGGCGGGCGGGCCGGCGGCGCGTGGATCCGGCCCGGGGGCCGGCCGGCCGCCTTCCCGGGGTCGGCTCGGTTCCCAGGGGGCCGCCGTGTGGCTGCGGCCCCCCGAGCCGGGGTGCGAGGTCGAGGCCTCGCTGCCGACGCTGTCGGCCTTGGGGGGCGGAGGAGACGCCCCCGATCTCGTGCGGCTGGTGGACACGGTGGCCACGCAGTGCCACCGGGCCCGGCTGCGGCGCGCGGGCGCCCAGCCGCCGGCCTTGCGTGCGCAGGGTCGGTAGTGCCGCTGTTCAGCCGTTGGCCTTCTCGTAAGCCTCGCGGATGGTCGCGGGAACACGGCCTCGGTCGTTGACCTCGTAGCCGTTCTCCTTCGCCCAGGCGCGGATCGCCGCGGTGTCCTGGCTGCCGCCCGAAGCGGCGCGCGTCTTTCCACGCCCGCCCGAAGCACGGCCTCCGGTACGACGACCGCCCTTCACGTAAGGCTCGAGAAGGCCACGGAGCTTGTCCGCATTGGCGGTGGTGAGATCGATCTCGTACGTCTTGCCGTCCAGCGCGAACGTCACGGTCTCGTCCGCCTCGCCGCCGTCGAGGTCGTCGACAAGAAGGACCTGAACCTTCTGTGCCACCGGATTTCCTTTCATCGATATCTTCAGGGCCGGGTGTGCCGGCGTCCGCCGTATCGCCGTCCCCTGTTATATGCAGTACTGCAGTACCTCGGAAAGCAAACCGCTTTTGCCGGAAAAACACAAACCCTCGGCAGAGACCGGGACCCCCACCTCCGTCCGGAAACGTGCGCGTTTCGGACATAGGCCACCTGGGCAGGGGGCGCGGCACGGAATATGCCTTGACGAACCGGGCGGGCCCGGTTGTGGCCGGACTGTTGTCCGCCCGGCGATCACAGATGCAGAAGCATCCGGCTGTTGCCCAAGGTGTTCGGTTTCACTCGTTCGAGACCGAGGAACTCCGCGACACCCTCGTCATAGGAACGCAGCAGCTCCGCGTAGACATCCGTGTCGACCGGGGTCTCGCCGATCTCCACGAAGCCGTGCTTGCCGAAGAAGTCGACTTCGAAGGTCAGACAGAAAACGCGGCGAACGCCGAGCCAGCGGGCGGTCTGCAGCAACTTCTCCAGCACTTGGTGTCCGACACCCGCGCCCTTGAGGCCGGGCTTCACCGCGAGAGTGCGCACTTCCGCGAGGTCTTCCCACATCACGTGCAGGGCGCCGCAGCCGACGACCTCGGCGTTGTCGTCGCGTTCCGCGACCCAGAACTCCTGGATGTCCTCGTAAAGGGTCACCGTGGCTTTGTCGAGGAGGATGCCGCCGCGGACGTAGGCGTCGAGGAGGCGGCGTACGGCCGGGACATCGCTGGTGCGGGCCCGTCGGACGGTGATGGCTTTTGCGGGGGCATCGGGGCTCTTCGCGGACATGAACGGACGCTATCGCCCGCCGCGCCCCTGAGCGGAGGCGGGGTTCCGCGGGGGGCCTTCCCGGGGTTCCGCCTGTTCCGGCTGTTCCGCCTGTTCCGTCTCGGCTGACGGTTCGGGGGCTTCCGCGGATTCCGACGGTTCGGTCGGTTCCTGGGTTTCCGGGCCCTGGACGATGCGTACGGCATCGGTGAGAGCCTGGCGCTGTTCCTCGCTCATCATGCCGAAGAAGGCGACGAGAGCGGCGGCGGGGTTGTCACTCTGCGACCAGGCGTCGTTCATCAGGGCGGCGGCGTAGGCGGCTCGGGTGGAGACCGCCTCATATCGATAGGCGCGGCCTTCCGCCTCGCGGCGCACCCAGCCCTTCTGGTGGAGATTGTCCAAAACGGTCATCACCGTGGTGTAGGCGATGGACCGCTCCTTCTGAAGATCTTCCAGGACTTCTCGAACGGTCACGGGGCGGTTCCACTTCCAGACCCGCGACATGACCGCGTCTTCGAGTTCTCCCAATGGACGAGGCACAGCTCAGAACAATAGTGGGAGATCTCGGTATTGGCGTGGCGGACGTGCGCTTCACCGGCGAACGGGAACAAAAAGGGCGTACGACTCGAATGTGCGGGCGCCGTAGGCGGGCCCCGCGGAGTCGTACGCCGTGGGAGGGGTGGGTCAGGCGTCGGCCTTCGGGCCGGCCGCGGAGGCCTGGCGGGCGCCCTCCACGCGCGTGAGGGCGGCGTCGACGGCCGCGTCCTCCTTGGCCTTGTTGGCGCCGCCCTGGGTCTTCACGATCACCCGGATCACGCCGACGAAGAAGACGGCCATGACGACCGGGGGCAGGAGCGCGGAGACGTAGTCCATGGATCCAGGGTAGCCACGTCAGCCCGCGGCGAGCTGCTGGGGGTTCGCCGGGGGTGGCGGGGCGGGCTTGCGACGCGGGAAGACCTCGCCCGGGGTGGGGATGGGGCGGGAGGGCTTCGGGTCGCCCGGAGCGGGGGCCGGGCCCGGGGCGGGCCTGGGGGCGGGCTTCGGGGCCGGCGACTTGCGGGCGGGTTTCTTCTCGGGCTGCTTGTCGGCTCCGCCGGGGAGGGCCAGGAGCCGGGTGCGGGCCGCGGGGACGGTGGAGTGCGCACCGGGGCGGGCGGGGGCGCCCGTGCCGACGAGGATGACCGAGCAGCGGTCCAGGAGGGCCGCGGCGGAGGGGTTGCCGCGCAGGGCGCGCAGGGCGGTGAGGTCGTCGGGGCGGGGGCGGTAGCCGGCGGCCAGGGCCTCGTCGAGGAGTGTGAGGTAACCGGCGGCGGCGCCGGGCAGGGCGGCGCGGTACCGGCCCAGGTCGGCCACGAGGAAGGCGCGCAGCCTGGCCCCCTCCCGCATCGCCTCGTCGAGCGACTCTGCGAGGCGGAGACAGTCCTGGACGTCGTCGGACGATGCGGAGGTCGGGTGGAGGGCGAGGGCGAGAGCGCGGCGGAGCACACGCAGCTCCTCCACGCCGAACGCCATGCCGCCGCGGGATCCGTAGGGCGTGGGCATGCGGCGACGATACGCGCTAATCAGACAATTTCGACATAGCGGACGGGTGTGGCGTGGGGGACCACTCGGGTGGGCGGGGTCCCGTCGGATGTCTCCGGTGGGTGGGGGTGTGCGTCTTCGCCTGACGCCGGTGGTGGGTCGGGGCCGCGCCGTCCCGCGGGTGCGGGCGGACGGGGGCGGACCCCGGTCCGCTCAGCTGCGGGCAGTCGTGCCGCTGGGGCGGCACGGGTGGGCGCAGCGGTACCTCGGCGCGCCGAGTCGCGCACCCACCCGGCCTCGCGCCCCGGCGCGGCTCACATGCGCGACACGTTCCGCTCGTACACCAGGCGCAGGCCGATCAGCGTCAGCCACGGCTCGTGCTCGTCGATGACCGAGGACTCGCCCAGGACCATCGGTGCCAGGCCGCCCGTCGCGATGACGGTGACGTCGTCCGGGTCCTCCGCCAGTTCGCGGGCCACGCGGTTGACGACGCCGTCGACCTGGCCGGCGAAACCGTAGACGATGCCCGACTGCATCGCCTCGACCGTGTTCTTGCCGATCACGCTGCGGGGCCGGGCCACCTCGATCTTGCGGAGCTGGGCGCCGCGGACGCCGAGGGCCTCGACGGAGATCTCGATGCCGGGGGCGATGACACCGCCGACGTACTCGCCACGCGCGCTGACCGCGTCGAACGTCGTCGCCGTGCCGAAGTCGACGACGATCGCGGGGCCGCCGTAGAGCTCGACGGCCGCGACCGCGTTGATGATGCGGTCCGCGCCGACCTCCTTGGGGTTGTCCATGAGGATCGGCACGCCGGTCTTGACGCCCGGTTCGACGAGGATGGCGGGCACGTCGCCGTAGTAGCGGCGCGTCACCTCGCGGAGCTCGTGCAGGACCGAGGGGACGGTCGCGCAGATGGCGATGCCGTCGATGCCGTCGCCCAGTTCGTCGCCGAGCAGCGGGTGCATGCCCATCAGGCCCTGGAGCAGGACCGCCAGTTCGTCGGCGGTGCGGCGCGCGTCCGTGGAGATGCGCCAGTGTTCGACGATCTCCTCGCCGTCGAACAGGCCCAGGACCGTGTGGGTGTTTCCTACGTCGATCGTCAGCAGCATGGCCCGTACCCGCTCCCCTACTCCGCCGGCCGCAGGTCCAGGCCGATGTCCAGGATCGGCGAGGAGTGGGTGAGGGCCCCGACGGCCAGGTAGTCGACGCCGGTGTCGGCGTAGGCCCTGGCGTTGTCGAGGGTGAGGCGGCCGGATGCCTCCAGGGCGGCGCGGCCCCGGACGATCGCGACGGCCTCCGCGCACTCCGCCGGTGTGAAGTTGTCCAGCAGGATCAGGTCGGCGCCGGCGTCCAGGACCTCGCGCAGCTGGTGCAGGGTGTCGACCTCGACCTCGATGGGGACGTCGGGGAAGCGCTCACGGACCGCCTGGAAGGCCTGGGCGACGCCGCCCGCGGCGACCACGTGGTTGTCCTTGACCAGGGCCGCGTCCGAGAGGGACATGCGGTGGTTGACGCCGCCGCCGCAGCGGACCGCGTACTTCTCCAGGCTGCGCAGGCCGGGGGTGGTCTTGCGGGTGTCGCGGACCCGGGCCTTGGTGCCCTCCAGGACGTCCGCCCACGCGCGCGTGGCCGTCGCGACGCCCGACAGGCGGCACAGGATGTTCAGCGCGCTGCGCTCGGCGGTGAGCAGGTCGCGGGTGCGGGTGGTGATGGAGAGGAGCTTCTGGCCCGCCTCGACGCGGTCGCCGTCCTCCGCGTGGCGCTCGATCTCGAGTTCCTCTTCGCAGACGACCGAGACGACCGCCTCGGCGACGCGCAGGCCGGCCACGACGCCCGCCTCGCGGGCGGTGAAGTCGGCGGTGGCGACCGCGTCCTCGGGGATGGTCGCGACCGTGGTCACGTCCACGCCGTGAGCCAGGTCCTCCTGGAGGGCCACGTTGGCGATGTCCTCGACCTCGACGGGGTCGAGGCCGGCGTCGGCCAGCAACTGGGCGAGGGCGGGGTCGAGCCCGCTCTCCAGGTACGCCTCGTCGTCCGCGCCGCAGGCGCAGCCGTCACCGCAGCCTCCGGAGGAGGCGAGGGGAAGCTCGGGGGTGGTCACGTCGGTCACTGCTCCTGGAGGGCGGGGGGCGGGAAGGTCGCGGGGAAGTCTGTCGTGTCCGTGGTGTGCACGGCCAGGCTCCGGTCGGGGTTCAGGCGTACGACGATGTGGCGGCGCCAGGCCTCGTCGTCGCGCTCGGGGTGGTCCTCGCGCCAGTGGCAGCCCCGGGTCTCCTCGCGCAGCCGGGCGGCGGCGACCAGGACGCGGGCCACGCACAGCAGGTTGGTGGCCTCCCAGGTGTCGGTGCCGGGCTCGGCCGTCTTGCCGTTCTCGGCGAGGGCCTCCCGGGCGTCCGTGTGCAGGCGCTGGAGCTGGTCGGCGGCCTTGGTGAGCGACTCCGCCGAGCGCAGGACGCCCGCCCCGCGGGTCATGATCCGCTGGATGGTGAAGCGGGCCTCGGCGGTCTGCAGGGGGTGCTCGGGGATCTCGGGGTGGGGCAGCGGCTGCGGCACACGGGCGTGCAGGCCCGTCGCCGCGATGTCGGCCGCGATGCGCTCGGCGTAGACGAGCCCTTCGAGCAGGGAGTTGGAGGCCAGGCGGTTGGCGCCGTGCACGCCGGTGCAGGCGACCTCGCCGCACGCGTACAGGCCGGGGACGGTCGTCCGGCCGTGGGAGTCGGTGCGGACGCCGCCGGAGGCGTAGTGGGCGGCCGGGGCGACCGGGACGGGCTCGGTGACCGGGTCGATGCCGTGGGCGCGGCAGGCGGCCAGGATCGTCGGGAAGCGGTGCTCCCACATCTCGGCGCCGAAGTGGCGGGCGTCGAGGAACATGTGCTCGGCGTCCTGCTCCTGCATGCGGCGCATGATGCCCTTGGCGACGATGTCCCGGGGGGCGAGTTCGGCGAGTTCGTGCTGTCCGACCATGAAGCGCACGCCGTCGGCGTCCACAAGGTGGGCGCCCTCGCCGCGTACCGCCTCGGACACCAGGGGCTGCTGGCCCTCCGCGTCCGGGCCGAGGAACAGCACGGTCGGGTGGAACTGGACGAACTCCAGGTCGCTGACCTCGGCGCCCGCCCGCAGGGCCAGGGCCACGCCGTCGCCGGTCGAGACCGCGGGGTTGGTCGTGGCGGAGAAGACCTGGCCCATGCCGCCGGTGGCCAGGACCACGGCGGGGGCGTGGACCGCCCCGACGCCGTCGTGCTGGCCCTCCCCCATGACGTGCAGGCTGACACCGGCCGTGCGGCCCTCGGCGTCGGTGAGGAGGTCCAGCACGAGCGCGTTCTCGACGGTGCGCATGCCGCGCGCGCGGACCGCCTCGACCAGGGCGCGGGAGATCTCGGCGCCGGTGGCGTCACCGCCCGCGTGGGCGATGCGGCGGCGGTGGTGGCCGCCCTCGCGGGTGAGTTCGAGTCCGCCACCGGAGGACTCGTCGAACCGGGCGCCGGTTTCGATGAGGCGGCGTACGGCGTCGGGGCCCTCGGTGACGAGGATGCGCACCGCCTCCTCGTCGCACAGGCCCGCGCCGGCGACCAGGGTGTCGTCGAGGTGCTGTTCGGGGGTGTCGCCCTCGCCGAGGGCCGCGGCGATGCCGCCCTGGGCCCAGCGGGTGGAGCCGTCGTCGAGCCGGGCCTTGGTGACGACCACGGTGCTCAGCCCCGCGGCCTCGCAGCGCAGGGCCGCGGTCAGCCCGGCGACGCCGGAGCCGACGACGACCACGTCCGCCGCGATGGACCATCCGGGGGCGGGCGCGTGCAGTCGTATGCCTGTGGAGGTCACGAGGCGGCTCCGAAGGTTCCGAAGGAGAGGGGGATGTTGTCGATCAGCCGGGTCGTCCCGACCCGGGCGGCGACGGCCAGGACCGCCTCGCCGGTGAAGTCGTCGCCGATCTCGGTGAAGTCGGACGGGTCGACCAGGGCGAGGTAGTCCAGCCTGAGCGGCGGGTCGAGACGGGCGGCCTCGTCGAGGACCTGGCGGGCGGCCGCGCGGACGGCGGCCGGGCCGCCCGGGACGGCCGTCGCCACGGCGTGCGCGTCGGCCGCCGCGCGGGACTCGCCGAGGGCACTGAGAGCTGCGGCACGCGCGCGGCTGGCGGGCACCTCGCGGGCCCGGGCGCGCAGCGCCTCCTGCGCGGCGTGCCGGTCCCGGCCCGCGAACAGGGCCCGGGACAGGGCCAGGGCCGTGCGCCGCTCACGGTCGGAGAGGTAGCGGTTGCGGCTGGACAGGGCCAGGCCGTCCTCCTCGCGGACGGTGGGGACGCCGACGATCTCCACGCCGAAGTTCAGGTCCCGCACCATGCGGCGGATCAGGGCCAGCTGCTGGGCGTCCTTCTGGCCGTACAGGGCGACGTCGGGGCGGGTGAGGTGCAGCAGCTTGGCGACGACCGTGAGCATGCCGTCGAAGTGCCCGGGGCGGGAGGCGCCCTCCAGGCGCTCGCCCATGGGACCCGCGGTGACACGGACCTGGGGCTCGCCGCCCGGGTAGACCTCGTCGACGGAGGGCGCGAACACGACGTCGGCGCCCGACCGCCCGGCGAGCTCGACGTCGGCGTCCAGGGTGCGCGGGTAGCGGTCGAGGTCCTCACCCGCGCCGAACTGCAGCGGGTTGACGAAGACGGTGACGACGACCTCGCCCTCGCGGCCCGCGATGGTGCGGGCGGTGCGGATGAGCGTGGCGTGGCCCTCGTGCAGGGCGCCCATGGTCATCACCACCGCGCGGCGGCCCGCACGCGCGCGGGCGTGCAGTTCACCGGCGGTGCGCAGCAGGGTGGTGGTCATCGGGCGTCCCTCCCGGGGCCGTCGGTGCTGCCGTCGGTGCCGTCGGCGAGTACCCCGAGGAGGTCCTCGGCGAGCTCCGGCTTCAGCAGGCCGTGCGCCAGGGCCCGGTCGGCGGTGGCGCGGGCCATGGCCAGGTATCCGGCGACGGTCTGCGGGGCGTGCCGGCGCAGCTCGGCGACGTGCGCGGCGACCGTGCCCGCGTCCCCGCGAGCGACCGGGCCGGTCAGGGCCGCGTCACCGGAGCGCAGGGCGTTGTCCAGGGCCGCGCCGAGCAGCGGGCCGAGCATCCGGTCGGGGGCGGCGACCCCGGCGGTGCTCAGCAGCTCCATGGACTGGGCGACGAGCGTGACCAGGTGGTTGGCGCCCAGGGCGAGGGCGGCGTGGTAGAGCGGCCGGTTCTCCTCGGCGATCCACTCCGGCTCGCCGCCCATCTCGATGACCAGGGCCTCGGCGGCCAGGCGCAGCTCCTCGGGCGCGGTGACGCCGAAGGAGCAGCCGGCCAGGCGCTGGACGTCCACGGGCGTGCCGGTGAAGGTCATCGCCGGGTGCAGGGCCAGCGGCAGCGCGCCCGCGCGCCGGGCGGGGTCGAGCACGCCCACGCCGTACCGGCCGGAGGTGTGCACGAGCAGCTGCCCGGGCCGTACGGAGCCGGTGTCGGCGAGGCCCGCGACCAGCTTCGGCAGGGCGTCGTCCGGGACGGTCAGCAGCACCAGGTCGGCCCGCTCCAGGACGTCCTCGGGGGGCATCACCGGCACGTCGGGCAGCAGCTGCGCGGCCCGGCGCCGGGAGGCGTCGGAGACCGCGGACACGGCGACCGGGCGGTGCCCGGCGAGCTGGAGGGAAGCGGCCAGCGCGGGTCCCACGCGGCCGGCGCCGACGACGCCGACGGTGAGCCGCGCGGGGCGGTCCCTGGGATCTGGCTGTGGGGTTGTGTTCACTCGACGGCGGCCTTCCCGTTCCAGTCCGCTCCGGGTACCGGACGATTTCTCGTCATGTTAACGCGATCGGTTCCGGGGGCGTCCGGTTGTCCACAGGCTGTGCGTTCCGGTGGACAGGGCACCGGTCGGCATGCCTACGGACTGACGACCGGGGCCCGCAGGGAAATGCGGATGCCGGGCCGCACGCGCGCGGGGGAGGATCCGGGGCATGACTGACACGGCGGAACAGGACGATCGGGTACCGGACGAGGACCGCAGGGCGCAGTTGCGCAGGCGGCGGCTGACCGCCCACCGCGGCGCGCACCGGGTGATGGCGCGCTTCGGCTTCCACCAGACGCTGCGCGAGCGCCTGACCCGGCTGGACGCGGCGGGCGACGTGTACGACCTGGACGAGCTGTCCGACGTGTACGGCGACGGCGTCGTCGAGGCCCTGGAGGGCAGGGTCGCCGAGCTGCTCGGCACCGAGGCCGCCGCGTTCTTCCCGACCGGCACGATGGCCCAGCAGGTGGCGCTGCGCTGCTGGGCGGGCCGCACCGGGAACCCGACCGTCGCCCTGCACGCCCTCGGCCATCCGGAGGTGCACGAGCGGAACGCGTTCAGCGAGGTCGGCGGCCTGCGCCCGGTGCGTGTGACGAGCGAGCCGCGGCTGCCGACGGCCGCGGAGGTCCGGGACTTCGAGGAGCCGTTCGGCGCGCTGATGCTGGAGCTGCCCCTGAGGGACGCCGGTTTCGTGCTGCCCTCCTGGGAGGAGCTGACCGCTGTCGTCGCGGCCGCGCGGGAGCGGGACGCGGTGGTGCACTTCGACGGGGCCCGGCTGTGGGAGTCCACCGTCCACCTCGGCCGGCCCCTGGCGGAGATCGCGGGCCTGGCCGACAGCGTCTACGTGTCGTTCTACAAGTCCCTGGAGGCGTTCGGCGGCGCGGCCCTCGCGGGCCCGGCCGGACTCGTCGCCGAGGCGAAGGCCTGGCGGCACCGGTACGGCGGCCTGGTCTTCCAGCAGTTCCCCACCGCCCTGTCGGCGCTGATCGGGCTGGAGCGGGAGCTGCCCCGGCTCCCGGAGTACGTGGCGCACGCGCGCGTGGTGGCCGCCGCCCTGCGCGAGGGGTTCGCGGCGGCCGGGACGTGGGCGCGGGTGTACCCGAGGGTGCCGCACACCCACGACTTCCAGGTCTGGCTGCCGTACGACCCCGACGTCCTCGCCGAGACGGCGGTCCGCACCGCCGAGGAGACGGGTGCCGTCCTGTTCGGCAACGCGTGGGACCGGCGCGGTCCGGACCTGGCGTTCACCGAGATCCATGTGCGGTCGGCCGCGCTGGAGTGGACCGCCGAGGACGTGAAGGCCGCGGTCGCGGAGTTCGTGGCCAGGCTCCCGGAGCAGGTCAGGTAGGGCGCCGCCACCACCGCACCAGGGCCGCCCGGAACCCGCGGCGGACCGGGCGGCCCGCGAGGACGGCCCGGAAGTGCCGTTCGTCGCGCCATTCCCGTACGACCTGCCACTCGTGCGTGCCCGGCGCGGGCGGGGCGGTCTCGCCCAGGGACCGGGCGCGGTGGGCGTCGAGGAGGTACTGCTGCGTGATGCTCATGACTGATCGCCTCTGCGGGACGGGAGGGGGAGGTCCGAAGGCTCCGCGGAAGGCCCCGGTCCTCCCACCGTGCGCCCGTGCCCCGCGGGTCGTCGCGTCGATTGACGACCCCCGTCAATCGACGGGGCGTTGTCGGTGGCGGGGTGCACCATGAGGTCATGAGCGTGCGCATCGACATCACGGGGCTGCGGCCGGAGAGGGTCGCCGTCGTCCCCTCCCCCCTGGCCGAGCTCGGCATGGCGCTGCACGCGCTGTCCGAGCCGGCGCACCATCCGGGGCTGCAGGGCTGGGTGACGGGTGTGTCCGCCCGGCTCGACCCGCATCTGGCCGACCGGATGTGCGAGGCGGACTTCCTGTGGCGGACGACGTTCGCCGACCTGTTCCTGCCGTGCGCGGGCCTGCCGGACCGCACCGCGCTCCCGGGCGGCACGCTCGCCGAGGAGCTCGGCCTGCTCGACAAGCTGTCCGACGAGCAGTTCGTGGACGCCGCGCTGGAGTTCACCTGCGCCACCGGCTACGGCGAGTGCGCGCCCACGGCGCTGACCGACCCGCAGGTGCGTCGCCGCGCCCTGGACCTGGCGGCCGCGCGTGGGCCGCGGCAGCTGCGGTTCAGCGAGCGGCTGCTGGCCGACCCGCCCCGGATCCGGGGCTGGCTGCGGCAGTTCCTCCAGGACTGCGACGAGGCGTTCTTCGCGGAGGCCTGGTCCCGGCTGCGCCACCAGCTCGCGGCGGACACCCGGCACAAGACGGACCTGCTGCGCCGCAAGGGCCTGGCCGAAACCCTGGCCGCGGTGTCCCCGGCGGTGACGCTCGACGAGCCGGCCGCCGTGATCTCGGTCGACAAGCTGGGCGAGGGCCGCACGGCCACCGGCGACGGCGGACTGCTGCTCGTCCCGACGAGCCTCGGCTGGCCGCACCTGATGGTGCTGCACCGCCACGGCTGGCAGCCCGTGCTGCACTTTCCGGTCGGCTCCCCCGAGCTCGCCGCCCCGCCCACGCTGGAGCAGCTGGCCCTGCGCATGACCGCGCTGTCCCACCCCGTCCGCATGCGCCTGTGCCGGTATCTGGCCCGCAGCGCCTACAGCACCGGCGAGCTGGCCCAGGTGCACGGCATGACGGCCCCGGAGATATCCCGGCACCTGGCCGTGCTGAAGAAGGCGGGCCTGGTGACCACCCGCCGCCGCGGGCGCTACGTCCTGCACCAGCTCGACGTGACGGTGGTGGCCCGGCTGGGCAGCGAGTTCCTGGAGGGCATCCTCCGGTAGCGGGCGCGGGCCCCCTGATCAGCCGTGTCCGCCGGCCCGCACCAGCCCGGTCTCGTAGGCCAGCACCACGACCTGCACCCGGTCCCTCAGCCCCAGCTTGGTCAGGATGCGGCCGACGTGGGTCTTCACGGTCGCCTCGGACAGCACGAGCCGGGCCGCGATCTCGCCGTTGGACAGGCCCTGCGCGACCAGCATCATGACCTCGCGCTCGCGGTCGGTGAGCCGCTCGAGCTCCTTGTGCCGGGGCTGCCGGGTGCCCGGCAGCATCGGCGCGAAGCGGTCCAGCAGCCGCCGGGTGGTGGAGGGCGCGACGACCGCGTCCCCGCTGTGCACGGCCCGGATGGCGGCGAGCAGCTCACCGGGCGGCACGTCCTTGAGCATGAAGCCGGAGGCACCCGCCTTCAGCCCGGAGAAGGCGTACTCGTCGAGGTCGAAGGTGGTCAGGATGAGCACCTTCGGCGGGTCGGTGTCCGCGCAGATCCGGCGGGTCGCCTCGACCCCGTCGAGCTTGGGCATGCGGACGTCCATCAGCACGACGTCCACCTCGGTGGTCCGCAGCGCCTGGATGGCCTCGACGCCGTCGCCCGCCTCCGCCACGACCTCCATGTCCGGCTGGGCGGCGAGCACCATCCGGAACCCGGTGCGCAGCAGCACCTGGTCGTCGACGAGCATCACGCGGATCGTCATCGGGGCCTCTTCCGTATGTGTGGCGGTGGGGGAACAGCGGGGCGGTGGCGGGGGTGTGACAGGTGTCAGCAGGGCGCGTGCCGACGTCAGTGCGCGGGTTTGAGCGGCAGCAGGGCGCTGATGCGGAATCCTCCGCCCGGACGCGGTCCGGCGTCCAGCGTGCCGCCGACCATACCGACCCGTTCCCGCATCCCGATCAGGCCGTGGCCCCGGCCGTCGAACCCGCCCTCCTCGTACAGCTCGTGCGGGGCGCCCTTGCCGTCGTCCTCGACGAGCAGGCCGAGGCCGTCGTCGAAGTAGACCAGGCGCACGCTGGCGCCCGCGTTGGGCCCGCCGTGCTTGCGGGTGTTGGTCAGCGCCTCCTGCACGATGCGGTACGCGGTGAGCTCGACGCCGCTGGGCAGCGGGCGCGGGGTGCCCTCGACCTTGAAGTCGACGGGCAGCCCGGATCCGCGGCACTGCTCGACGAGGTCCTCGATCTGCCGCACGTCGGGCTGCGGCACGTACTCGCCGGCCTCCTGGTGCTCCCCGGTGCGCAGCACGCCGAGCAGGCGGCGCATCTCGGCGAGGGCCTGGCGGCCGGTGGAGGAGATGGTCTCCAGGGCCTTCTTCGCCTGGTCGGGCGCGGCGTCCAGGACGTAGGCGGCGCCGTCGGCCTGCACCACCATCACCGACACGTTGTGGGCGACGACGTCGTGCAACTCGCGCGCGATGCGGGCGCGCTCGGCGGCGACGGCCACCTTGGACTGGGCCTCGCGCTCCCGTTCCAGGCGGGCGGCCCGCTCCTCCAGCTGCGCGAAGTAGGCGCGGCGGGTGCGGATGGAGTCGCCGAGCACCCAGGCCAGGGCGAAGGGCACGGTCATGAAGACGGTCAGGGCGATGTTGCCCGCGAGGCCCGTCTGCTCGCTCGGCCAGCGCATGTGGGCCACGGGAGCGGCGCACAGACCGGCGCCCAGCGCGAAGCGGGAGGCCCAGCGGGCGCCCTCCGCGGCGACCGTGTAGACGATCACCAGCATGGCGAAGTCGGCCGGGCCGATCTCCACGTCGGTGATCAGCTGGGCCACGCCGGCCACCGCCGCGAGCAGCAGCATCTTCTCCGGTATCCGGCGGCGCAGCGCGATCACCAGGCACAGCAGCAGCGTGATCGGCACGGCGGCGGCCGGGGAGCCGTAGCCGCCCGCCACTCCGCCCACCAGCGAAATCCCGAGGAGGACCACGGCCCAGAAGCCGTCGACCCACATCGGGTGCCTGCGGAGGAAGTCATAGAGGCGCTGCACGTAACCCAGCGTAGGGAAGCGGATAGGTGCAGGGGTCAACCGGAGGACCGATCCGCGTCCGGCGCGTGTACTCCGCAAGGTGGAGTTGCGTTCGTTGTGTCCGCATAGCCTGACCCGGTGACTGCGGGTGCGAGGGACGAGTGGCGCGGGTGGCGGGACGCGGCGCGCGAGGCGCTGTACGGGCCGCGCGGCTTCTACCGCCGGGCGGCGGGGCCGGGTGCGCACTTCCGTACCTCCGTGCACGCGTCGCCGCTGTTCGCGGGGGCCGTGGCACGGCTGCTGTGCCGGGTCGACAAGGCGCTGGGCCGGCCCGCGGTGCTGGACTTCGTCGACATGGCCGCCGGACGGGGCGAGCTGGCCGCCGGGGTGCTGGCCGCGCTGCCCGCCGAGGTGGCGGACCGCACGCGCGCGTACGCCGTCGAGGTCGCCGCCCGGCCCGCGGGACTCGATCACCGGATCGAGTGGCGGTCCACGCCGCCGCCGGGGACGACGGGACTGCTGTTCGCCAACGAGTGGCTGGACAACGTGCCGGTGGAGGTCGCGCAGGTGGACTCGGCGGGGCGGGCTCGGCGGGTCCTGGTACGCGAGGACGGGACCGAGCGGCTCGGGGAGCCGGTCGGCGGCGCGGAGGCCCGGTGGCTGGAGCGGTGGTGGCCGCTGCCCGGCGAGGAGGGGCTGCGGGCCGAGATCGGGCTGCCCCGGGACGAGGCCTGGGCGGCGGCGGTCGCGACCGTCGGCCGGGGGCTCGCCGTCGCCGTGGACTACGCGCACACGGCGCGGACCCGGCCGCCGTTCGGGACGCTCACCGGCTTCCGCGCGGGCCGCGAGGTTTCCCCCGTGCCGGACGGCTCGTGCGACATCACGGCGCATGTCGCCCTGGACGCCTGCGCGCTCCCCGGCGGGCGGGTGCTCCCCCAGCGCGAGGCGCTGCACGCCCTCGGCGTGACCGGCGCACGCCCCCCGCTCACGCTCGCCTCCACCGACCCGCCCGCCTACGTGCGCGCCCTCGCGGGCGCCGGGGAGGCCGCCGAGCTGACGGCGGCCGGCGGACTGGGCGACTTCGGGTGGCTGGTGCAGCCGGTGGGGATCGGGGACCCACTCCCGCGGTGAGCCCCTGCTTGCCGATGTCTCCCGCGATGAGCCCCTGCTCGTCGGTGGCTCTCGCGGTGAGCCCTACTTGTCGATGTCCCCGACCACGAAGAACATTGATCCGAGGATCGCCACCATGTCCGCGACGAGCGTCCCCGGCAGCAGCTCCGTCAGCGCCTGGATGTTGTTGTACGAGGCGGAGCGCAGCTTGAGCCGGTACGGGGTCTTCTCGCCCTTGCTGACCAGGTAGTAGCCGTTGATCCCGAGGGGGTTCTCGGTCCAGGCGTACGTGTGCCCCTCGGGTGCCTTCAGGACCTTCGGGAGCCGCTGGTTGACCGGCCCGGGCGGCAGCTCCGCGAGGCGGTCGAGGCAGGCGTCGGCCAGGTCGAGCGCGTTGTGCGTCTGCTCCAGCAGGCACTCGAAGCGGGCGAGGCAGTCGCCCTCCTGCCGGGTGACCACCTTCAGAGTGTCCTGGAGGTCCCCGTAGGCGAGGTAGGGCTCGTCGCGGCGCAGGTCGAAGTCGACGCCCGAGGCGCGGCCGATCGGCCCGCTGACGCCGTAGGCGTGGACGGCCTGCGGGGACAGCACGCCGACGCCCCGGGTGCGGCCGCGGAAGATCTCGTTGCCCAGCACCAGGTCGTCGAAGCGGTCCATGCGGGAGCGGACGTCGGCGACGGCGGTACGCGCGCGTGCGGTCCAGCCGGCCGGCAGGTCCTCCTTGAGGCCGCCGACGCGGTTGAACATGTAGTGCATCCGCCCGCCGGAGAGCTCCTCCATGACGTGCTGGAGCTCCTCGCGCTCCCGGAAGGCGTAGAAGATCGGGGTGATGCCGCCGAGCTCCAGCGGATAGGAGCCGAGGAACATCAGGTGGTTGAGCACCCGGTTCAGCTCGGCGAGCAGCGTGCGCAGCCACACCGCGCGCTCGGGGACCTCCATGCCGAGCATCCGCTCCACGGCGAGGACGACGCCCAGTTCGTTGGAGAACGCCGACAGCCAGTCGTGGCGGTTGGCGAGCATGATGATCTGGCGGTAGTCGCGCGCCTCGAACAGTTTCTCCGCGCCGCGGTGCATGTAGCCGATCACCGGCTCCGCGTGCGTGATGCGCTCGCCGTCCAGGACGAGCTTCAGACGCAGCACCCCGTGCGTGGACGGGTGCTGGGGCCCGATGTTGAGCACCATGTCGGTGCTCTCCGCGGCGCCGCCGATTCCGACCATGGTCTCCGTCGTAGGAGTCATGCGCACAGTCTCCCCTACGTACCCTGACCTCATGGAGACGGGGAGCCCGCACGAGGCGGGGGCGACGGGGACAGGCAGCGCGATCGGGCCGACGGGACCGGAGGGGCCCGGCGGACCGGCCGAGAAGGCCGAGCCCACCTGGATCGCCCTGCCACCCGGTCTGCTCAGGATGCGGCGGCTGCTGCTCGTCTTCTGGCTCGGGCTGATCACCCTGGCCGCCGGGCTCGTGCCGGGACTGCTGGCCGGGCCCGCGTGGGCGCTGTTCGCACTGCCTCCGCTGGCGCTGGCGGTATGGGGCTGGGTGATGATCGAGCGCAACTGGCGGTCCTGGCGGTACGCCGAGCGGGCCGACGACCTGCTGATCAGCCGGGGCGTGCTGTGGCGCGAGGAGACGGTCGTGCCGTACGGGCGGATGCAGCTGGTGGAGGTGACCTCCGGGCCCGTGGAGCGGCACTTCGGGCTGGCCAGCGTGCAGTTGCACACGGCCGCCGCGGCGACCGACGCGACCATCCCGGGTCTGGACCCGGCCGAGGCGGAACGGCTGCGCGACCGGCTCACCGAGCTGGGCGAGGCCCGATCGGCGGGGCTGTGACGACCCCCCGGGCCGCCGGACCCACCGAGCCGGCAAAGCCGACCGGGCCCACCGGGCCGGCCGAGCCCACCGAGCCCACCGGGCCGGCCGAGCCCACCGAGCCCACCGGGCCGGCCGAGCCGGCCGAGCCGGCCGAGCCCACCGAGCCCGCCGGGCCCGCGCAGGCGACCGGTGACGTGATCGAGCGGCGGCTGCACCCCGTCACCCCGCTCCGGCGGGCCTGGGCCCCGGTCGCCGTCGTGATCGGCTGGGCCGTGCACGACCCCGACGGGGCGCAGCGCCACCTGACCCGCCTGACCACGACGACCCTGCTCATCGGCCTCGCGGTGATCGTCCCGGCCGCCGCCCTCTACGGCTTCTGCTCCTGGTGGTTCACCCACTTCGCGGTCACCGGCACCGAACTGCGCATCCGCACCGGCCTGGTCTTCCGCCGCACCGCCCACATCCGCCTGGAGCGGATCCAGGCCATCGACGTCACCCAGCCGCTGCTCGCCCGGGTCGCCGGCGTCGCCAAGCTCCGGCTCGACGTCATAGGCACCGACAAGAAGGACGAGCTGGCCTTCCTCGGCGCCGACGAGGCCCGGGCCCTGCGGGCCGAACTGCTCGCCCGGGCGGCCGGTTTCGCCCCCGAGACCGCGCACGAGGTCGGCGAGGCCCCCTCCCGGCAGCTGCTGCGGGTGCCGCCGGGCGTGCTCGCGATGTCGCTGGTGCTGACCGGCGCGACCTGGGGATCACTGGCCGCGGCGCTCGTCGTACCGCCGGTGCTGTGGCTGGCCACCCACAGCCTGTGGACGGTCCTCGCGGTCGCCCTGCCGCTGCTCGGCGCGGCCGGCGCGAGCAGCGTGGGCCGGTTCGTCACCGAGTACGACTGGACCGTGGGCGAGTCGCCCGACGGGCTGCGCATCGACCACGGCCTGCTGGACCGGGCCCACGAGACGGTGCCGCCGGGGCGCGTGCAGACCGTGCGGATCGTGGAGCCGCTGCTGTGGCGGCGGCGGGGCTGGGTGCGCGTGGAACTGGACGTCGCCGGCTCGTCCAACTCCGTGCTGCTGCCGGTCGCCCCGCGCCAGATCGCCGAGGACGTCGTCGCGCGCGTGCTGCCCGGGGTGACGGTGCCGCAGCCCACGGCCCTGGCACCGTCGCCGCGCCGCGCCCGCTGGTGCGTGCCGGTGTGGTGGCGTGGCTACGGACTCGCCGTCACGGACGCCGTGTTCGCGGCCCGTTCGGGGCTGCTGCGGCGGAGCCTGGCGCTGGTGCCGCACGCCAAGGTGCAGAGCGTCCGGCTGACGCAGGGACCGTGGGAACGGGCCCGGGGCCTGGCCGACGTGTCGGTGGACACCGGCGCCGGCAAGACGGTGACGGCACGGCTGCGCGACACCGCCGAGGCGCGCGGGCTGCTGGCGGCCCAGGCGGAACGTTCACGCACCGGACGCCGCGACGCCCGCCCCGACCGCTGGATGGCATGAGCCCCCGCGCACGCGCGAAGGCCCCCGGCCACAGCCGGAGGCCTCGCGCACGCAGCGGCCGGAGCACGGTCAGGACACCGCGCTCCGCAGCCCCTGAAGATCGATCTGCTCCGTCTCGTCGTGCGCCGTCAGGTCGATGACCTGGCCGATACCGCGCGACTCCTCGTCCGCCGGCTTGTAACGGGCCTCGGTCTCGGCCTTGTGCAGGGCGAGGGCCTCCTGGCCGACGACATCGGCGAGGTCCTCGTTCTGCACGGCCTCAAGCGCCGCCCGTGAGGTGCCCTGCTTGGTGCCGAAGAAGTCGAAGCCGCCCTCGGTCCGCGGGCGCCGCACCGGCCGCTGCGGCGCGACGGCCACGGCGGTCGGCACCGCGTAGTGGCCGGACCCCGCCTGCCCGGCCCGGGCGGGCTCGGGCAGTTGCCCGGCACCGGTCTGCGCGGGGGCGGCGGCGGTGGTGTGCTCGTGTCCGTCGACCGCCTTGGACTGCCCCTGCGGCTCGTCCTCCCGGGACGGCTCCCGCTGCTCCGCCTGCTCCCGCCGGGACTCCCGCGCGGGTTCCGCGGTGTCCTCGCCCTTCGGCACGCCGTCGCCGCCGCCGTCCCCGCCACCGTCCGGGTCCGGGACCCGCTCGCCGTCGAACCGGGCGAGCGCGGCCGCGGCGCGCAGGAACAGCCGGGAGCCCTCCGGCGAGAACACCGCCGAAGCCGCGGGTTCCGTCGCGGCGGAGAGACCGGCGGCCGCCTCGTCCGGCTGCGCCGGGCCGACGTCCGCCGCGTCCGCGGCCCCCGCCGGCAGCGCCGCCCGCACCGGAGCCGTCGCCTCGATCTCCAGTACCCGGCGCTCCTCCAGGACGCTCGCGCGCTCGGTCTCCGACGTGGCGTACCGGCGCAGCAGCGCGGCGTGTTCGTTGCGCAGCCCGGCCAGTTCAGTGCGCTTGGCGCGCAGCCGCTGTTCCAGCTTGGCGCGCAGCTCGCGGGACTCCTCCAGATCGGCTTCGAGTTCGGCGACGCGCTCCTCGAAGCGCCACTCGTCGCTCGCCCGCGCGCGCGTGAGGTCCGCGACCTGTTTGCCCGCCTGGATGTCCCAGCGGCGCAGCACGACCGCGCCGATGACCGCCGTCGCCGCGGCGGCCGCGGCCAGACCACGGAGCAGCGTCGGCTCCGTGAACACCCAGGGCCCCAGGGCGCAGACGAGGGAGACGCCTGCGATCGCCGACGGGGGCAGCAGCCTGTGCAGGGGCGGGGAATGGCGATGACGTCCACGTGGCATGGCCAGAAACTTACCGCGCGTAGGCGAATCGTGGTGAGCCACCCCGCAAAAACAAAGCCATACCAAGAGAGTCACGACGCATCAGAACTCCGGAAGAACCGGAACCCGTCGCTCATTCAATTTCCAAGATCATTTCCGGCACCGGGGAACAGCGCGTTCAGCCCCGTGTCAGCCGCTCGCTCATCCACTCCAGTGTCGCCGGAATCTCCCGCCGCCAGGTGTTGAAGTTGTGCCCGCCGCTTTCCAGGACGATCGAGGAGATCCGTGTCCGCCCGTTGCCCTTCACCCGCGCTATGAACTCCAGCGTGTCCCGGTAGTTGGCCTCGCCCCTCTTGCTGCTGGTGACCAGCAGGGACGTGTCGGGAGCGGGCATGTGCGCGAGGTACCACCACAGATCGGCGCGCTCGCGCAGGCCCTTGTCGCCCTGGAAGAGATCGCCCGTCGTGGCGTCGATCGGCGCCTTGTAGTACGCGGACAGACCCGCCCCGGCGCCGTAGACACCGGGATGGTGCAGTGCGAGCTTCAACGCGCAGTAGCCGCCCGTGGAGTTGCCGATGACGCCGAGACCGCCCGGCTTTTCGGCCACCCGGTAGTGCGTGCGCAATGCCTCGGGAAGATCCTTCGCGAAGAACGACTCGGTGCGCGGACCGCCGGGAACGTCGACGCACTCCGTGTCCCGGGGCGGTGCCACCGTCGGCCGCAGCATGACGAGGATCATCGGCCGCGCCCGGCCGGCCCGGGCCAGTTCCAGCGCGGTGCGCGGATAGTGCAGTTTCTCCACCAGCGCCGACGCCGTGCCGGGATATCCGGTCAGCACGACGGCCGCCGGGAACCGGTGGGTGCGGTACCGCGGCTGGAAGTACTCCGGCGGCAGATACACGTACGCGGGGGTGGCGATGCGGGTCGTGCGGCCCATGAGCTCGACCTCCTGGATCCGGCCGCCGGAGGCCGGGCGCACCCCGCCCGCCCCCGGCACCCGCCGCGAGCCGACCACCTCAAGCGGACCCCGGCCCGGCGTGTGGTCGACGACCACGCCCTGGTCCTTCTCCTGCCCGAACAGGTCCGCCCAGCTCGCGTAGAACCCGAAGGCCTGGTTGGCGGCCAGGCCCACCGCGGCGAACAGCGCCAACTGCGTGCCCAGCAGCAGGCCGACGCGGCCGCTCACCGCCCGCCATCCGCGGCGGGCCAGCCGCGGCCACAGCCGGACCGTGCCGGAGAACAGCAGCACGGCGCAGAGCACCGCCAGTGCCAGCGTCTTGTCACTCGTGAGACCCATGGATCGGTTACCTGTCCGCGCTCTCCGCCCGGGCCCGCCCCGCGATCACACCTTCGCGAGGGCTTGTCCCGGACTTTCCTCCGCCTTTGAAACGGCTTTGACGTGGGGAGTGAACCTCTCCCCCCGAGACACCGTCCTAGAGGGCGCAATGTCGCCGGATGCCCGAATCGGCACCGGATCCAAGGTCTCTCGCAGAACTACAGGATGCGATGTCTGTCAGGACAGATGAGGAAATATCGGGTGGGGTTCCGTACCGCCGCGGCGGTACGGCGCGCACGGGCCGGGTGGGCCGGCTGCTGCGCGGGCCGCGCCCCGAGGCCGTGCCGCTCCTCGTCGGCAGAGCCTGCGCCCTGGTGGGCGTGCTGGACATCGCCGCGGGCGTCTTCCCACGCTTCCGGCACAGCCGGATGCACGCCGTCGCCGAGGTGCTGCCCGGCGCCCTCGGGCCCTTCGCGGCCGCCCTGTCGCTGAGCACGGGCGCGCTGTTGCTGCTGCTCGCCCACGGCCTCAAGCGCGGCAAGCGCCGGGCCTGGCGGGCCGCCGTCGCCCTGCTCCCGGCCGGGGCCGTCGCGCAGTTCACCTACCGCCACTCGGTCGCCGGCGTCCTCATCTCCCTCGCCCTGCTGGCGCCCCTGCTGCGCCACCGGGACCAGTTCGACGCCCTGCCCGACCCGCGCAGCCGCTGGCGGGCACTGGCCAACTTCTTGCTGATGAGCGCCGGTTCGCTCCTGCTGGGCCTGATCGTCGTCAGCGTGCACGGCGACCGCATGCTCGGCGACCCGAGCCTGGCCGACCGCATCACCCACGTCGTCTACGGCCTCTTCGGCTTCGAGGGCCCGGTCGACTACCAGGGCAGCACCTCCTGGACCGTCGCCTTCTCGCTCGGCGCCCTCGGCCTGCTCACCGCCGTCACCACCATCTACCTGGCCTTCCGCCCCGAGCACCCGGCCGCCCAGCTCACCGAGCAGGACGAGGCGAGGCTGCGCGCCCTGCTGGACCGGCACGGCGGCCGCGACTCCCTCGGCCACTTCGCGCTGCGCCGCGACAAGGCCGTCGTCTTCTCCCCCAGCGGCAAGGCGGCCGTCACCTACCGCGTGGTCTCCGGCGTGATGCTCGCCAGCGGCGACCCCATCGGCGACGTGGAGGCCTGGCCCGGCGCCATCGAACGGTTCATGGACGAGGCCAGGGCCCACTCCTGGACCCCCGCCGTCATGGGCTGCTCCGAGACCGGGGGCGAGGTGTGGACCCGCGAGACCGGGCTCGACGCCCTCGAACTGGGCGACGAGGCGGTGGTGGACGTCAAGGATTTCTCCCTCGCCGGCCGCGCGATGCGCAATGTGCGCCAGATGGTCAAGCGCATCGAGCGCGCCGGTTACGAGACCCGGGTACGACGTGTCCGTGACCTGGGCGAGGCCGAGCTGGAGCGCATCCGGCGCGCCGCCGACGACTGGCGCGGCACCGACACCGAGCGCGGCTTCTCCATGGCCCTCGGCCGGATCGGCGACCCCGCCGACGGCGACTGCCTCATCGCCACCGCCCACAAGCAGGACGACCACCCCGGCCCCCACGGCGACCTCAAGGCCGTCCTGCACTTCGTGCCCTGGGGCACCGACGGCGCCTCGCTCGACCTCATGCGCCGCGACCGCTGTGCCGACCCCGGCATGAACGAACTGCTCATCGTGGCCGCCCTCCAGGCCGCCCCGAGGTTCGGCATCGCACGCGTCTCCCTCAACTTCGCGATGTTCCGCTCGGCCCTGGCACGCGGCGAGAAGATCGGCGCGGGCCCGGTCCTGCGTGCCTGGCGCGGCCTGCTGGTCTTCCTCTCCCGCTGGTTCCAGATCGAGTCCCTGTACAGGTTCAACGCCAAGTTCCAGCCGCGCTGGGAGCCCCGTTTCGTCGTCTACCGCGCCTCCGCCGACCTGCCCCGCATCGGCTTCGCCGCCATGCAGGCGGAAGGTTTCGTCAACCTCGCCCTGCCCCTGCCCCGCTTCCTGCGCCGCCGCCGCACGACGCCCCGCCGCCCCTGCGCCCACGGCACCGCGACCGAACGCACCGTCCGGGCGGCCTGACCCGGACGCCCGCCCGGGGCCGTGGCCCGGGCCGCGGCGCCTGGCGGCCCCCGCCGGGGCCTACGCTGAACATATGAGCAATCAGAGCGGACGCGGGCGCGTGGCGGGCCTACCGGAATGGGACCGCTGCGCGGTCATGGGAGTCGTGAACGTCACCCCTGACTCCTTCTCCGACGGCGGCCGCTTCTTCGACACCACGGCCGCCGTCAAGCACGGCCTCGACCTCGTCACCGAGGGCGCGGACCTGGTCGACGTCGGCGGCG
The DNA here is from genome assembly GCF_040303825.1 of Streptomyces sp. NPDC094143. Classification (NCBI taxonomy): domain Bacteria; kingdom Bacillati; phylum Actinomycetota; class Actinomycetes; order Kitasatosporales; family Streptomycetaceae; genus Streptomyces; species Streptomyces sp. NPDC094143. The sequence continues at coordinate 204,960 of NZ_JBEOTZ010000008.1, read as the reverse complement.
AGTCCACCCGCCCCGGCGCCACCCGGGTGGACGAGGCCGAGGAACTGCGCCGTGTCATCCCCGTCGTCCGCGGCCTGGCCTCCGAAGGGGTCACCGTCTCCGTCGACACCATGCGCGCCTCCGTCGCCGAGCGGGCCCTCGCGGCCGGCGCCGCCCTCGTCAACGACGTCAGCGGCGGCCTCGCCGACCCGCGCATGATCCCGGCCGTCGCCGACGCCGGCGCCCCCTTCGTCGTCATGCACTGGCGCGGCTTCCTCCAGGGCGGCAACGTCAAGGGCGTCTACGCCGACGTCGTCACCGAGGTCGTGGACGAGCTCCACGCGCGCGTGGAGGCCGTCCTCGCCGGCGGCATCGCCCCCGACCGCGTCGTCGTCGACCCCGGCCTCGGCTTCTCCAAGGACGCCGAGCACGACCTGGCGCTCCTCGCGGGTCTCGACCGGGTCCTCCGCCTCGGCCACCCCCTCCTGGTCGCCGCCTCCCGCAAGCGGTTCCTCGGCCGGGTGCTGGCCGGACCCGACGCACCGCCCCCGCCCGCCCGGGAACGCGACGCGGCCACCGCCGCCGTCTCCGCCCTCGCGGCGCACGCCGGCGCGTGGGCCGTACGCGTGCACGAGGTACGCGCCACAGCGGACGCCGTGCGCGTCGCCCGCGCCCTCGAAGGGGCACGCCCCGGCGCGGAAGGAACCCGGTGAGCGCCCCGCACACCGACGTCGAGCAGGTCGAAGCCGCCAACACCGCCTTCTACGAGGCACTGGAACAGGGCGACTTCGAGGAACTCGCGTCGCTCTGGCTCACCCCCGCCGACCTGGGCGTCGACGAGACCTACCACGACCCGGCCGACACCGGCGTGGTCTCCTGCGTGCACCCCGGCTGGCCCGTGCTCACCGGCCGCGGCGAGGTCCTGCGCTCCTACGCCCTGATCATGGCCAACACCGACTACATCCAGTTCTTCCTCACCGACGTGCACGTCTCCGTCACCGGCGACACCGCTCTGGTGACCTGCACGGAGAACATCCTCAGCGGCGGCCCCGCCCCCGAGGGCGAGGGAGAGGAGCTGGGCCCGCTCGTCGGCCAGCTCGTGGTCGCCACCAACGTGTTCCGGCGCACGCCCTCGGGGTGGAAGATCTGGTCGCACCACGCTTCCCCCGTCCTGGCCGAAACCGACGAGGACGAGCAGGGCGACTCCCCCGCATGAGTGGGTAGTCGCCCGGTAGTGGTTGGAATCACCGAGCCGCGGGTAGGGGCGGCTATCAACCCGTGAGCCGCCGGATTCCCCTGGGGGAACGCTGGATGAATCCTGCCGGACCCCGGCCGGGCCCCACCCCCCGTGGCCCGGCCCCGCCCGCGCTCGCAGGTAGATTCGACCGAGGCCGGTGTGCCGCCCGCACACGGCACGGACCGGCCGTGACCGACGATTGCAGGAGTGATTCGCGTGGATCGTGTCGCGCTGCGCGGCCTGAAGGCCCGTGGGCACCACGGTGTGTTCCCGAGGGAACGCGAGGAGGGCCAGACCTTCATCGTGGACCTCGTCCTCGGCCTGGACACCCGCCCGGCCGCGGCCGACGACGACCTGACGAAGACCGTGCACTACGGCATCGTGGCCGAGGAGGTCGTGGCCGTCGTCAAGGGCGAGCCCGTCGACCTCGTCGAGACCCTCGCCGAGCGCATCGCCCAGGTCTGTCTGAAACACGAGGCGGTCCAGCAGGTCGAGGTCTGCGTCCACAAGCCGGACGCCCCGATCACGGTCCCCTTCGACGACGTGACCGTCACCATCATCCGGAGCCGAGTATGACCGCGCCCTTCCTCAAGGGTCCCAGCGATCCGACCGTACAGCCGGTACCCGCCTCCGTCGTCGACAAGGTCGACGCCGCCGACACGACCCTGTCCAACCCCAGGCGGGCCGTGGTCGCCCTCGGCTCCAACCTCGGCAACCGCCTGGAGACCCTCCAGGGGGCCATCGACGCCCTGGAGGACACGCCCGGCGTCCGCGTCAAGGCCGTCTCCCCCGTCTACGAGACCGAGCCCTGGGGCGTGGACCCCGGCAGCCAGCCCTCCTACTTCAACGCGGTCGTGGTCCTCAAGACCACCCTCCCGCCCTCCTCGCTCCTGGAGCGCGCGCACGCGGTCGAGGAGGCCTTCCACCGGGTCCGCGACGAGCGCTGGGGCCCGCGCACCCTCGACGTCGACATCGTCTCCTACGCCGACGTCGTCTCCGACGACCCGCAGCTCACCCTCCCCCACCCCCGTGCCCACGAGCGCGCCTTCGTCCTGGCCCCCTGGCACGACCTGGACCCCGAGGCGCAGCTCCCCGGCCGTGGCCCGGTCGCCGGCCTGCTGGACGCCGTCACCCGGGAAGGTGTCGCGCCCCGCGCGGACCTGGAACTCCGGCTGCCCGAGTAGCCGTTAAGGTCGAGACGGCCGCGAACGGGGCCGGGGGAACCGAAGGGACACCGTGAAAGAGCTGCGTATCAGGTTGCTGGCCGGCCTCTTCGTCGTGGCCGGGGTCCTGTCCTGGGCGGGCGCCCGCCTGTGGAACTCGATCGGCACGCTCCCCAGCGTCCCCCTGGCCGCCCCCATCGTCCTGGCCCTGATCGCCGTGGTCCTGCTGGCCACGGCGCTGTCGCTGCGCTCCCGGCTGAAGGCCCAGCGCGAGCGGCGGCCCGACGCCAAGGGCGTCGACCCCATGATGGCGGCCCGCGCGGTCGTCTTCGGCCACGCCAGCGCCCTGGTCGCCGCCCTGGTCTCCGGCATGTACGGCGGCACGGGCGTCTTCCTGCTGGAGTCCCTCGACATCCCCGCCCGCCGCGACCAGGCCATCTACGCCGGTTTCTCGGTCCTCGCGGGCATCGGCGTGATAGCGGCGGCGATCTTCCTGGAGCGCGTCTGCAAGCTCCCGGAGGACGACGAGCACGACGGCACGGGGGCGGCGCCCTCGGTGTGACGCGGGGCGTCAGCGCGCCATGATCAGGCTCATGGCCTCGTTACGGGTCGCCGGATCGCGCAGCTGCCCCCGCACGGCCGAGGTGATCGTCTTCGCGCCCACCTTGCGGACCCCGCGCATGGACATGCACATGTGCTCGCACTCGACCACGACGATCACGCCGCGCGGCTCCAGGATCTGCATCAGGGAGTCGGCGATCTGCGTGGTGAGTCGTTCCTGCACCTGCGGGCGCCGGGCATAGACGTCCACGAGCCGAGCGAGCTTGGACAGGCCTGTGATCTTGCCTTCCAGGGACGGGATGTAGCCGACGTGCGCGACGCCGACGAACGGCACGAGATGGTGTTCGCACGAGCTCAGCACCTCGATGTCCTTCACCAGGACCATCTCGTCGTGCCCGAGGTCGAACGTCGTCGTCAGCACGTCCTCGGGCTTCTGCCACAGCCCCGCGAATATCTCCCGGTAGGCCCGCGCCACCCGTGCCGGCGTCTCCCTCAGGCCCTCGCGGTCCGGGTCCTCGCCGACCGCGATCAGCAGTTCGCGTACGGCGTTCTCGGCGCGCTTCTCGTCGAACTCGCCGATCTGGCCGTCGCCGTCCAGCGTCACGGGGTCGGTCATCTGGTGCCTCGTTCCTGTGTCCATCCGGGGCGGCCTGCGTAAATGGCGGAAAGCCGCGCCCCCCAGGCTAAAACCTGGGGGGCGCGGCATCCATTCCGGGCCCGGTGGGACCGTCGGGAGAGCCGGATCAGCTCTCGGGGCGGTCCTCCGGGGTCCGCTCGGGCGCCGGGGCGGGCTCCGCCGCGGTGCTCTTGGCGGTGCTGATGGCCGGCGTCGCGCCGTTCGCCCCGTTCGTCAGGGCCAGCTCCTTGGGGGAGAGGACCGGCGGACGGGTGGACGGCGTGCGGCGGGAGGAGCCGGTCCAGGCGGGCCGGGGCGGGCGCTTGACGATGGGGGCGAAGATCTCGGCGATCTCCTCCTTGCCCAGCGTCTCCTTCTCCAGCAGCTGCAGCACCAGGTTGTCGAGGACGTCGCGGTTCTCGACCAGGATCTCCCAGGCCTCGTTGTGCGCGGTCTCGATGAGCTTCTTGACCTCTTCGTCGACCAGCGCGGCGACCTCTTCCGAGTAGTCCCGCTGGTGAGACATCTCACGCCCGAGGAACGGCTCGGTGTTGTCCCCGCCGAACTTGATCGCGCCGAGACGCTCGGTCATGCCGTACTGCGTGACCATCGCGCGGGCCAGGCCCGTGGCCTTCTCGATGTCGTTGGCGGCACCCGTGGTCGGGTCGTGGAAGACGAGTTCCTCGGCCGCGCGGCCGCCCAGCATGTAGGCGAGCTGGTCGAGCATCTCGTTGCGCGTGGTCGAGTACTTGTCCTCGTCCGGCAGGACCATCGTGTAGCCGAGGGCACGGCCACGCGACAGGATCGTGATCTTGTGGACCGGGTCGGAGTTCGGCGAGGCCGCCGCGACCAGGGCGTGTCCGCCCTCGTGGTACGCGGTGATCTTCTTCTCCTTGTCCGACATGATCCGGGTCCGCTTCTGCGGGCCCGCGACCACACGGTCGATCGCCTCGTCCAGCATGTGGTTGTCGATCAGCTTCCGGTCGCTGCGGGCCGTCAGCAGGGCGGCCTCGTTCAGGACGTTGGCGAGATCGGCACCGGTCATGCCGGGCGTGCGGCGGGCGACGGCCGACAGGTCGACGTCCGGGGCGACCGGCTTGCCCTTCTGGTGGACCTTGAGGATCTCCAGACGGCCCTGCATGTCAGGGCGGTCGACGGCGATCTGCCGGTCGAAACGGCCGGGGCGCAGGAGGGCCGGGTCGAGGATGTCGGGCCGGTTCGTCGCGGCGATGAGGATCACGCCGCCCTTGACGTCGAAGCCGTCCATCTCGACGAGCAGCTGGTTCAGGGTCTGCTCGCGCTCGTCGTGACCACCGCCGAGGCCGGCGCCGCGGTGGCGGCCGACCGCGTCGATCTCGTCGACGAAGACGATCGCCGGGGCGTTCGCCTTGGCCTGCTCGAACAGGTCACGGACCCGGGAGGCACCGACACCGACGAACATCTCGACGAAGTCGGAACCGGAGATCGAGTAGAACGGCACGCCCGCCTCGCCCGCGACGGCACGCGCGAGCAGGGTCTTGCCGGTTCCGGGCGGGCCGTAGAGCAGCACGCCCTTGGGGATCTTGGCGCCGACCGCCTGGAACTTGGCCGGCTCCTGGAGGAACTCCTTGATCTCGTGGAGCTCCTCGACGGCCTCGTCCGATCCGGCGACGTCGGCGAACGTCGTCTTGGGGGTGTCCTTGGTGATGAGCTTGGCCTTGGACTTCCCGAAGTTCATGACACGGGAGCCGCCGCCCTGCATCTGGTTCATCAGGAACAGGAACACGACCACGATCAGCACGAAGGGAAGCAGCGAGAGCAGGATCCCGACGAACGGGTTCTGCTTGGACGGCGAGACCGTGTAGCCGTCCGGGATCTGCTTGTCCTGGTACTTGTTCTGCAGCATGTTGGCGACGGCCACACCCTGGTCGCCGATGTAGCTCGCCTGGATCTTCGAGCTGCCCTCGATCTTTTCGTCGCCCTTGAGCGTGACCTTGATGATCTGCTCGTCACCGGTGGTGAGCTTGGCCGACTCGACCTTGTTCTGGTTGATCGCCTGGACGACCTGGCCGGTGTCCACCGTCTTGTAGCCGCCGGACGAGCCGACGACCTGCATCAACACGACCACGGCAAGGACGGCCAGCACGATCCACATGACCGGCCCACGGAAGTATCGCTTCACGTCCATCCACACGGAGCGGTGCCGCCCCGTCCCTCCTGCCATAGTGAGTTTGATAAAGACTGTTCTTCGGACGGTACCCCAGCATTGTCACCTGAAGCTGCGCGGTGCGGCTGGCGATCCGTCCACGCATGCTCCAACGGCGGGAAGCGCCCTGGGGTTCCCGATCACCGTCACGGCGCCCCGGCGGGGGTTCAGCCGCCGTAGACGTGGGGCGCGAGCGTACCGACGAACGGGAGGTTGCGGTACTTCTCGGCGTAGTCCAGGCCGTAGCCGACGACGAACTCGTTGGGGATGTCGAAGCCGACCCATTCCACGTCGATGGCCACCTTCGCGGCCTCGGGCTTGCGCAGCAGCGTGCACACCTTCAGGGAGGCGGGCTCGCGCGAGCCGAGGTTGGAGAGCAGCCAGGACAGGGTCAGGCCGGAATCGATGATGTCCTCGACGATGAGGACGTGCTTGCCCTTGATGTCGGTGTCGAGGTCCTTGAGGATCCGCACCACACCGGAGGACTGGGTGCCCGCCCCGTACGAGGATACGGCCATCCAGTCCATGGTGACGGGGGTGGACAGCGCCCGCGCGAGGTCGGCCATGACCATCACCGCGCCCTTGAGGACACCGACGATCAGCAGGTCCTTGCCCGCGTACTCCGCGTCGATCTTCGCTGCCAGCTCTGCCAGCTTGGCGTCGATCTCTTCCTTGGTGATGAGCACCTGCTGGAGGTCGGCACCCATGTCTTTCGCGTCCACCCGCATCACTTTCGGTCGTCCCACCGGCCGCTCGGCCCCTGCCCCGACTGCTCGGAGGGGTCGGATTCAGCCTTGCCGAATCACCAGTCTGCCACCCTGCCGCCGTGCCACGACCTTGCCGGGGAGGTTGATGGCTCCCTGACCGCGCCAGCCGGTGATCAGCCGGTCGACTTCCTCGATGTGGCGGGCGAACAGCGAGCCCGCGGGGGCACCGGCCGCGATGACGGCGCGGCGCAGGACGCGGCGGCGTACCGCGGGCGGCAGGGCGTAGAGCCTGGCGCACTCCAGCAGTCCGGCGGCGTCGCGGACGGTGGCCTCGGCCTGGGCGGCCCAGGTGTCGAGGGCGTCGGCGTCGTCGCGGGAGAGCCGGGCCGTCCGGGCGAGGGCCTCGACGACGCCCTTGCCGAGGGCCTTCTCCAGGGCGGGCAGGCCCTCCTGGCGCAGCCGGGAGCGGGTGTAGGCCGGGTCGGCGTTGTGCGGGTCGTCCCAGACGGGCAGGGACTGGACCATGCAGGCCTTGCGGGCGGTCTGCCGGTCGAGTTCCAGGAAGGGGCGGCGGTAACGGCCGTCGGCCCCCGAGACCGCGGCCATCCCGGACAGGGAGCGGATGCCGGAGCCCCGGGCGAGGCCGAGCAGGACGGTCTCGGCCTGGTCGTCGCGGGTGTGGCCGAGCAGGACGGCTGCGGCGCCGTGGCGTTCGGCCGCGGTGTCGAGCGCGGCGTAGCGGGCGTCGCGGGCGGCGGCCTCGGGTCCGCCGGCGCGGCCGACGGTGACGGCGACGGAGTCGACGGGGTCGAGGCCGAGTTCCCGCAGGCGCTGGACGACTTCCGCGGCGCGCAGGTCGGAGCCAGGCTGGAGGCCGTGGTCGACGGTCACGCCGCCGGCTCGGATGCCGAGCTTGGGGGACTCGAAGGCGAGGGCGGAGGCGAGGGCCATGGAGTCGGCGCCGCCGGAGCACGCCACGAGCACGAGCGGCGGGGACTCCTGGGAGAGGGCGTGCGGGACCGCGGCGGGGGCGCGGTGGTGTTCGGTGAGGAGGTCGTGGAGGACGCGGCGTACCGCCAGGCGTATCGCCGCGACCGCAGGATGGGGACCCATGTCCGGTTCCCTTCATGAGGTTTTCGGGGGTGAACCCGCGTGCCGGTCACGCAGAGTGTATAGATGGTGACAGAAACGGGCCGTTCCCCGAGCATTGCACGCCTACCCCTGGCTCACGGTCCCTCGGACGGGTGATTGCAGGGGCGTTCGCCTGCCGCGGGCCGGTTTCCTTTCACGACCTTCCCGCGATGTTCACTACTCGGCCTTGCGATGCACCCGCGCGACCCAGTCCGCCGGTTTGGCGATCTCCGACTTGGTGGGCAGGGTGTTGGGTGAGGTCCACACCCGGTTGAAGCCGTCCATGCCGACCTCGTCGACGACGGCCCGGACGAACCGCTCGCCGTCGCGGTACTGGCGGAGCTTGGCGTCCAGGCCGAGGAGCTTGCGCAGGGCGAGGTCGAGGCGGGAGGCGCCCTTGGCGCGGCGCTGCTGGAACTTCTCGCGGATCTCGCCGACGGACGGCACGACCGCCGGGCCGACGCCGTCCATGACGAAGTCGGCGTGCCCCTCCAGCAGGGACATCACGGCCGTGAGACGGCCGAGGATCTCGCGCTGGGCGGGGGTCTGGACGATCTCGACGAGGGAGCGGCCGCCGTCGTCCTCCTCGGCCTCCGGGCGCCCCCCGGCCAGGCTCTGGGCGGCCTCACGGACGCGTTCCAGGACGGTCATGGGGTCGACGTCGGTCTCCCCCAGGAACGACTGGACCTCACCCTCCAGGTGGTCCCGCAGCCAGGGCACGGCCGTGAACTGGGTGCGGTGCGTCTCCTCGTGCAGGCACACCCAGAGGCGGAAGTCGTGCGGGTCGACGTCGAGTTCGCGCTCGACGTGGACGATGTTGGGGGCGACCAGGAGCAGCCGGCCGCCGCCGTTCGCCCCGGCGGGGAGTTCGCGGGTGGCGGGGGCGAAGGTCTCGTACTGGCCGAGGACGCGGGAGGCCAGGAAGGACAGCAGCATGCCCAGTTCGACGCCGGTGACCTTGCCGCCGACGGCGCTCATCATCGCGCCGCCGGGGTTGCTGCCGCGCCGTTCCTGCATCTTGTCGAGCAGGGGCCGGAGAATCTCCCGGAAGCCGGCGACGTTCGCGCGGATCCAGCCCGGGCGGTCCACGACGAGGACCGGGGTGTCGTGGCCCTCCTCGGTGCCCAGCCGGGTGAAGCCGCGGACGTGTTCCTCCGAGGCCTTGGCGTGCCGGCGCAACTCCGCGACGACGGCCCTCGCCTCCTCACGGCTGACCTCGGGGCCCGGGCGCACGAGCCGGGTCGCGGTCGCCACCGCGAGATTCCAGTCGACCATGCCGGTTGAAGCACCACCGATGCTCGTCATGCGTCAACCGTACGTGAGCGCTCGCCGCTCGGGCAGGGCGGCGAGGGCCGGGGAGGCGCTCCGGGCCACTCGGCAGACGCCCGGGGCGGGCGGGGCCGGGCAGCCCGGGGCGCTCTTGCCGGTACCCGGCGCTGCCGGCCGTGCCCACCCGTTCCGACGGCCGAACGCCTGCCCAGGGGCGGTGCCGGGCGACTGCCCCACGACCGGGCGGACAACCGGCCCACAGCGGGCCGGACGCCAGCCCCCAGCGCGCCGGCCGCCTGCCCACAAGAGAGCCGGGCAACTGCCCACCGGCGGGCGAAGCAGCTACCTGCAACGAACCGGGCAGCTACCCGCAGAGCGTCGACGACAGCCCGCGGGCGGGACCGGGCGGCCACCCCCGGCCGAGTGAGCAACCGCCCGCAGGGAGCCGAGCAGCCACCCACGGGACCGCCCGGCTGCCAGCAGCCGGACAGGGCAGCCAC
>NZ_JBEOTZ010000008.1:0-195512 GCF_040303825.1 Streptomyces sp. NPDC094143 | reverse complement strand
CCACAGGCGGCCGACGACAGCCCGCGAGCGGACCAGGCGACTATCCCCGGCCGAGTGAGCAACCGCCCGCAGGGAGCCGAGCAGCCACCCACGGGACCGGGCGGCTGCCAGCAGCCGGACAGGGCAGCCACCCACAGGCGGCCGACGACAGCCCGCGAGCGGACCAGGCGACTATCCCCGGCCGAGTGAGCAACCGCCCGCAGGGAGCCGAGCAGCCACCCACGGGCGGAACCCCGCCGCTGCCACGACTGAGCGAAGCAGCCGCCCGCAGCGGGCCAGGCCGCTGCCCACGGGCGGGGCGACCGGAGCTGCTACCTGCGAGCCGGGCCGGATGGCTGCCCGTGCGCGGGCCGCCAGTCCCCCCGGCCCGCGCCCGGAAAGCCACCCGGGGGTGACTGGCCGGGCGCGGGGCGCGTGACTAGTCACGAGCAGGGCCGGCGGCTGCCCGCAGGCCGGCTGGGCGGCCTCGCCGTGGGCGCCGGTCGCTTTTCGACCCTCATCTGCAGCCGCACGCGGCCAACGTCGTGGCGACCCTGTCCAACGCCTTCTGCGTCGCCGCCGGGGCGATGCGGTCCGTGTCGGTGGCCATGAAGGCGAACGCCAGCAGGCGGCCGTCGTGGTCGACCAGGGTGCCCGCGAGGGTGTGGACACCGGTCAGCGTGCCGGTCTTGGCCCGGATCACGCCGGATGCTCCGTCCGTGTAGCGGGAGCTCAGCGTGCCGGTGAAGCCGGCGACGGGCAGGCCGGTGAGGGCCGGGCGGAGCTCGGGGCGGGACGGGTCGGCCGCCTTGGCCAGCAGGGCGGTGAGGAGGCCGGGCGTCAGGCGGCCGGCGCGGTCGAGACCGCTGCCGTCCTTGAAGGCGGCGCCCTTGAGCGGCAGTCCGAGTGCGCGCAGCTGCGCGCCGATGGCCCGGCCCGCGCCCGCGAAGTCGGCCCGTTCGCCGGTGGCGAGCGCGGTCTGGCGGGCGAGGGCCTCGGCGATGTCGTTGTCGCTGTTGGTCAGCATGCGTTCGACGAGGGCCGACAGCGGCGGCGAGGAGACCGCCGCGAGGGTCTCGGCACGGGTCGTGGCCTTGGACGGGCCGGGGGCCGTGGTCTTGATGCCGTGGGAGGTCAGGAAGTCCTTGAACTGACGGGTCGCGTCCTCCGCGGGGTCCGTCACGCGGGTGACCGGGCCGCTCGTGGAGTCGTCCGTGCGGCCCTCGTCGGCCATCAGGGGGCTGACCAGGGCGAGATTGGGGTTGTTCCCGATCGGGTGCCTCGGGGAGCCGGCGTAGCGGGTCGTGTCGTAGGACAGGGTCACCTCGCGCACGCCCCGCTCGGCGAGGGCGGCGGCCGTCTCGGCGGCCAGGGTGCGCAGGCTCGCCGCGTCGTCGGTCTTCTGCTTCCGGGCCGTGAGGGTGGGGTCGCCGCCGCCGACGAGGACCACTTCCTTCGTGTCGGGTTCCAGCGCGGCCCGCGTGGTGAGGCGGTGGTCGGCGCCCATGGCGGACAGCGCGGCGACGGCCGTGGCGATCTTCGTGGTCGAGGCGGGTGTGAACGGCGCGTCCTGGTGGGCGCCGTACAGGCGCCTGCCGGTGGCGACGTCGATGACCGACGCCGCGGGCCGGGGGCCGAGTGCCGGGTCCTTGAGCAGGGGCGCGAGGACCTTCGCGAGCGCCTTGCCGTGCGGGGCGGACTTCACGGTGCTGACGCCGCCGAGGCCGGTCAGGACGGGCCCGGCGCTGGGGGCGGGCCGGGACCGGGCGGGCGTGCCGGGCGCCCCGCCGTGATCTGTGCCACCCGCGCGGTCGAGGGCCACGGCCCGGTCGCGCTCGGCCGTACGCTGGCCCGAGGAGTCCCAGGGACCGACCGCGGTCACCACCCCGGCGGCCAGTGCGAGACCGGCGGTGGCGGCGCCCGCGGTGTACTGCCAGGTCTTCGGCCGCGTGACCCGCGCGACCTGCGGTTTCCCTGCTCCCGCGAACCGCGCGACCCGCGGTTTCGCAGCCGCTGCGGCCCGGGCCAGGCGCGGTCGTACGGCGTCCGCGAGCCGCGCCGCGTGCGCTCTCGCGGCCTGCCAAGGCCTCAGCTCTGGCACGACCACCAGCCCCTTTCGCGATCACACACCTGCGTGAGGGACACTTAACCACCAGAACTGTGTGTTGATCATGGAGGAGCCACCGGTGGAGTTCGACGTCACGATCGAGATTCCGAAGGGTTCGCGCAACAAGTACGAGGTGGACCACGAGACCGGTCGGATCCGCCTGGACCGTCGCCTCTTCACCTCGACCAGCTACCCGGCCGACTACGGCTTCGTCGAGAACACGCTCGGCGAGGACGGCGACCCGCTGGACGCGCTGGTCATCCTGGACGAGCCGACCTTCCCGGGCTGCCTCATCCAGTGCCGGGCGATCGGCATGTTCCGGATGACGGACGAGGCCGGTGGCGACGACAAGCTGCTGTGCGTGCCGGCGCACGACCCGCGCGTGGAGCACCTGCGGGACATCCACCACGTGTCGGAGTTCGACCGCCTGGAGATCCAGCACTTCTTCGAGGTCTACAAGGACCTCGAGCCCGGCAAGTCGGTCGAGGGCGCCAACTGGGTGGGCCGCACGGACGCCGAGGCCGAGATCGAGCGCTCCTACAAGCGCTTCAAGGAGCAGGGCGGTCACTGACCCCTCGCCCCGGCCGAACGGGCCGCACGCCTGCGTCGCGTGCGGCCCGTTCGTCCGTCTGTGCGCATACTGAGGCTGTGGGGGGTACGAGGCTGACGTGTCGTACAGGGAGCGCCAGGCAGTGACGGACGCGGAGGACCGCAAGCCCAGGTCGGACGAGGCGAGGAGTGCCTTCGCAGCTCCGTCCGGGGCCTTGGGGGCCGCCGTCGACGGGGACATGTCGACCACGTCGGAGTTCGCGATCCCCGACGGACTGGCCGTCCCCAGAGCGACCGGCTCGGAGTCCGAGACCACGTCCGAGTTCGCCCTGACGCGGGGACTGGACGTCCCCCACGCGCCGGGGACGGAGCCGGAGGGGTCGGCGTTCACCCCGCCGAGCACGTACAGCGCGCGCCAGGCCCCGACCGCCTTCACGCCGCCGAACGGGATCCCGAAGGTCAGTCTGACCAAGGACGTGCCCTGGCAGGACCGGATGCGCACGATGCTGCGCATGCCGGTGGCGGAGCGGCCGGCGCCGGAGCCGGTCCAGCGCAGCGGTGACGAGGCGGGGCCCGCGGTGCCGCGCGTGCTCGACCTGACGCTGCGCATCGGCGAGCTGCTGCTGGCCGGCGGCGAGGGCGCCGAGGACGTGGAGGCGGCGATGTTCGCCGTGTGCCGTTCCTACGGGCTGGACCGCTGCGAGCCGAACGTCACCTTCACGCTGCTGGCGATCTCGTACCAGCCCTCGCTCGTCGACGACCCCGTCACGGCGTCGCGGACCGTGCGGCGCCGGGGCACCGACTACACGCGGCTGGCGGCCGTGTACCAGCTGGTGGACGACCTCAGCGACGACGAGACGGCCGTCTCCCTGGAGGAGGCCTACCGGCGTCTCGCGGAGATCCGCCGCAACCGACACCCGTATCCCGGCTGGGCGCTGACCGGGGCGAGCGGGCTGCTGGCGGGTGCCGCCTCGGTGCTGGTGGGCGGCGACCTGATCGTGTTCGTCGCGGCGGCGCTGGGCGCGATGCTCGGCGACCGGCTGGCGTGGCTGTGCGCGGGGCGCGGGCTGCCGGAGTTCTACCAGTTCACGGTCGCCGCGATGCCGCCGGCCGCGATCGGGGTCGCGCTGACGCTCGGCCACGTCGACGTGAAGGCCTCCGCGGTCATCACCGGTGGACTGTTCGCGCTGCTGCCCGGGCGGGCGCTGGTGGCGGGGGTGCAGGACGGGCTGACCGGCTTCTACATCACCGCCTCCGCGCGGCTGCTGGAGGTCCTGTACTTCTTCGTGGGCATCGTCGCGGGCGTGCTGACGGTGCTGTACTTCGGCGTGCAGCTGGGGGCGCGGCTGAACCCGGACGCGGCGCTCGGGGTGTCCGACCAGCCGGCGCTGCTGATCGGGGCGTCGATGCTGCTGTCGCTGGCGTTCGCGGTGCTGCTCCAGCAGGAACGTTCCACCGTGGTGTGGGTGACGCTGAACGGCGGTGTCGCCTGGGTCGTGTACGGCGCGATGCACTACGCCGGCGGCATCTCGCCGGTGGCGTCCACGGCGGCGGCCGCGGGACTGGTGGGGCTGTTCGGGCAGTTGCTGTCCCGCTACCAGTTCGCTTCCGCGCTGCCCTACACGACCGCGGCGATCGGACCCCTGCTGCCGGGTTCCGCGACGTACTTCGGACTGCTGGCGATCGCGCAGAACGAGATCGACGAGGGGCTGGTGTCGCTGTCCAAGGCGGTGGCGCTCGCCATGGCCATCGCCATCGGGGTGAATCTGGGGTCCGAGATCTCGCGGCTGTTCCTGCGGATCGGGTCCGCGGAGAAGCGGCGGGCCGCGAAGCGCACGCGCGGGTTCTAGCGCGGTCTCCGCGGCCCGGACGAGGGTCGGGTCAGTACCCGTTGTTGTACGGGCCCTGCTGGGTGCCGTACGGCCGCTGCTGGCCGTAGCCGGGGGCCTGGGGGTACTGGTCGTAGTACTGCCGGTCGCTGTACTGCCGGTCGCTGTGCTGCGGGCCGTTGTAGCCGTTCTGGTGGTGCGGCTGCTGCGGGGAACGGTCGTCGGGGGTGATGCGGCGGAGCTGGGTCGTCGCGTCGTCCATGACCGGCGGGTGGGACTGCGCGGCCGCGGGGGCCTGCGCCGCCTCGCGCTTCTTCTTCGCACGGTCCCGCAGGTACTCGATGATGATCGGGACGACGGAGAGCAGGACGATCAGGATGAGGATCGACTCGACGTTCTTCTTGATGAAGTCGATCTGGCCCAGCCAGTAACCCGCGAGGGTGACGCCGGTGCCCCAGGCGATGCCACCGATGACGTTGTACGTGAGGAACGTGCGGTACTTCATGCGGCCGGCGCCGGCGACGATGGGCGCGAAGGTGCGCACGATGGGGACGAAGCGGGCCAGGACGATCGCCTTGGGACCGTACTTCTCCATGAACTCGTGGGCCTTGTCCAGGTTCTCCTGCTTGAACAGCTTGGAGTTGGGACGGTTGAACAGCTTCGGGCCCAGGAACTTGCCGATCATGTAGCCCACTTGGTCGCCGATGACGGCCGCGAGCACGATCAGCGTGCAGACCAGCCACAGCGGCTGGGTGATGTACGTGCCCTCGGCGACGAACAGGCCCGCCGTGAACAGCAGGGAGTCGCCGGGCAGGAAGGCGAAGAGTCCGGACTCGGCGAAGACGATGAGCAGGATGCCGGGCAGGCTGAACGTCGAGATGAGGTAGTCCGGGCTGAGCCACTCGGGGCCGAGCGCAAGCGTGGTCACGGGGATGTGGCTCCTGCTGCTGTGGGATACGGGCTGGGGCTGACTGCCTCAAAGTATCAACGCAGCCGTCGCGGCCCAGGTTCCATGGGGGATAACAGGATGCACTGTGGCCCGCTCCGGGCAAAGCTGTGGACATGGGCATCGACGAATACGGCGGCGGACAGGGCCCTGAGCCCGACGTCCTCGTCGTCACCACGAACGACGTACCCGGCTACCACGTGCGGGAGGTGCTCGGCGAGGTCTTCGGCCTGACCGTGCGCTCCCGGCACCTGGGGAGCCAGATCGGCGCCGGACTGAAGTCGCTGGTCGGCGGCGAGCTGCGCGGGCTCACCAAGACGCTCGTGCAGACCCGCAACCAGGCCATGGAACGCCTCGTCGAGCAGGCACGCGCGCGTGGCGCCAACGGTGTGCTCGCCTTCCGCTTCGACGTGACCGAGGCGGCGGACGTGGGCACCGAGGTGTGCGCGTACGGCACGGCGGTGGTGCTGGCCCGGGAGTGAGGACCCCCGGGCCGGGGATCAGCAGGCGTGGCGGGCCGCGTTCGCGGCGATCGCCTCCTTCAGGTGCTCGGCGAGACCCGGCCGCATCGACTCGTAGAACGCCTTGAAACGCTCGTCGGCGACGTACATCTCGCCGAGGCTGCGGTGCAGCTCGTGGGGGCACTCGTAGTACCAGGTGCAGATGTGCTGCCGGTGCTCCTCCGCCAGGGCCATGGCCGCCTCGCCGGTGGGCGGTTCGCCGGCGGCCATCAGGGCGTCGTAGCGGCGCCCCCAGTCGGCCGTCAGGTCCTGGATCCGCTGCCAGTCCTCCTTGGTGTAGCGGGCGACGCGGCGCTGCGACTCGGCGTACTGCGGCGTGCCGCCCCAGCGCGCCTCCACCTCGTCGGCGTACTGCTCCGGGTCCTTGTCCCCGAAGACCTCGAACTTCTCCTCGGGCGTGAGGTTGATGCCCATCGTGCGTGCCTCCATGGCGTGCTCCACGGCCGCCGCCATCTTCCGCAGCTTCTCGATCCGGGCGGTCAGCAGGTCGTGCTGGCGGCGCAGGTGCGCGCGCGGGTCCGCGTCCGGGTCGTCGAGCAGGGCGGCGACCTCGTCGAGCGGGAAGCCGAGCTCCCGGTAGAACAGGATCTGCTGCAGCCGGTCGAGGTCGGCGTCGCTGTAGCGCCGGTGGCCCGCGTGGCTGCGCTCGCCGGGCACGAGCAGGCCGATCTCGTCGTAGTGGTGCAGCGTGCGCACCGTGACGCCGGCGAAGCCCGCGACCTGTCCCACGGAGTAGCTCACTTCCGCTCCCTTCTTCTTCCGTGCTTCACGGTCGGGCCTCACGCCACGTGAGGTGCAAGCGTGTTTCCGGTTTGTACCGTTTGATCCGTTTATCGTGTGCCCGTGGTCCAGGACACCGAGCGGCGGGCGCCCTCCGTCACCCCCGCGGCCCCCGCGCGCGTGCTGCTGCCGTCGATCGTGCCCGCCGCGGCCGTCGGCGTGCTCTCCAGCCTGGTCCTGGTGGGCGTGAGCGCCGCCGCCGAGAAGCTCCAGAAGGTGCTGTGGGGTCCGCTGCCGGACGCGCTGGGGATCGGCCGGTACTCCGTGCTGTGGATGCTCGTGATGCTCGTCGGCACCGGCGTGGCGGTCGGCCTCGTGGTGTGGCTGATGCCGGGTCACGCGGGGCCCGATCCGGCCACCGTCGGCCTGGACGCCCCCGTCCTTCCGCCCGTGGTGCTGCCCGGGCTGCTGCTGGCGACGGCGCTGGTGCTGGCCGGCGGGCCCAGTCTCGGCCCGGAGAACCCGATCATCATGGTGAACGTCGCCCTGGCCGCCTGGCTGGGGGCCCGGGTCCTGCCGAAGGCACCCGGCCGCATCTGGCCGGCACTGGCGGAGGCGGCCACCATCGGCGCCCTGTTCGGCACCCCGGTGGCGGCCGCCCTGGTGATCTCCGAGGCGCTGGCCCGGCAGGAGACCCGCGGACTGCTGTGGGACAACCTCTTCGCGCCGCTGACCGCGGGCGCGACCGGTGCCCTGACCGCCGGCCTGATCGACCACCCGAGCTTCGACCTGGACCTGCCGTCCTTCGGCCGGCCCGGCTGGGGGGACCTGCTGGCGGCCGTCGTCATCGCCTCGGCGGGAGCGCTGCTGGGCATGGCCGCCGTGCGGGCGTTCCCGTACGTCCACGGCGCCTTCCGCGGGCTGCGGCACCCGATGCTGATGCTCCCGGCGGGCGGGCTCGTGCTGGGTGGTCTCGCGGCCCTGGGCGGTCATCTGACCCTGTTCAAGGGGCTCGACGAGATCGCCGAGCTGGCCCGCGACCCGGACGGCAGGTCGGCCGGGGAGTACGCCCTGCTGACGGTGGTGAAGCTGGCCGCGCTGCTCGTCGCCGCGTCCTGCGGCTTCCGGGGCGGGCGCATCTTCCCGGCCGTGTTCGTCGGCACCGCCCTCGGGCTGTGCGCCCATGCCCTGGTCTCCGGGGTGCATCCGGCGGTGGGGGTGTCGGCGGCGGTGCTCGGGATCCTGCTGGCGATCACCCGGCAGGGCTGGGTCAGCCTCTTCGTCGCCGCGGTGCTGGTCGCCTCGCCGGAGATCATCGCCCTGCTCTGCGTCGCCTCGCTGCCCGCCTGGCTGCTGGTGACGGGCCGCCCCCAGATGCAACTGCGCGAGGACGGCACCCCGGTCCGCTGACGCCCCTTCCCCCACCCCCCTGGAGGCTCCCATGCCGCTCGACGACGGCACCCGCCGCTCCGCCGGACGCCGACTGTCCGTCAACCCCTTCTACGGCCCCGCCAACCCGGTCGGCGACATGGCCGAGGCCCCGCCCACGCACCGGCTGCCGGACCAGCCCATGGCCCCGGCGACCGCCCACCAGCTGGTCCGCGACGAGCTGATGCTCGACGGCAACGCCCGGCTGAACCTCGCCACCTTCGTCACCACCTGGATGGAGCCGGAGGCCGGGGTGCTGATGGCGGAGTGCCGCGACAAGAACATGATCGACAAGGACGAGTACCCGCGCACGGCCGAACTGGAGCGGCGCTGCGTGGCGATGCTCGCCGACCTGTGGCACGCGCCCGACCCGGCCGCCGCCGTGGGGTGTTCGACGACCGGGTCGAGCGAGGCGTGCATGCTCGCCGGGATGGCCCTGAAGCGGCGCTGGGCCAAGCGCAACGCCGACCGCTACCCGGGCGTCCGGCCCAACCTGGTGATGGGCGTCAACGTGCAGGTCTGCTGGGAGAAGTTCTGCAACTTCTGGGAGGTGGAGGCCCGGCTGGTGCCGATGGAGGGCGAGCGGTTCCATCTGGACCCGCAGGCCGCGGCCGAGCTGTGCGACGAGAACACCATCGGGGTCGTCGGGATCCTGGGCTCCACGTTCGACGGCTCCTACGAACCGATCGCCGAGCTGTGCGCGGCGCTGGACGCCCTGCAGGAACGGACCGGGCTGGACATCCCGGTCCACGTGGACGGGGCGTCCGGCGCGATGGTCGCGCCGTTCCTCGACGAGGACCTGGTGTGGGACTTCCGGCTGCCGCGGGTGGCGTCGATCAACACCTCCGGCCACAAGTACGGGCTGGTCTACCCCGGCGTCGGCTGGGCGCTGTGGCGGGACGCGGACGCGCTGCCCGAGGAGCTGGTGTTCCGGGTGAACTACCTGGGCGGCGACATGCCGACGTTCGCGCTGAACTTCTCCCGGCCGGGCGCCCAGGTCGTGGCGCAGTACTACACCTTCCTGCGGCTGGGCCGGGACGGCTACCGGGCCGTGCAGCAGGCCGCCCGGGACGTGGCCACCGGGCTCGCCGGGCGGGTGGCGGCGCTCGGCGACTTCCGGCTGCTGACCCAGGGCGACCAGTTGCCGGTCTTCGCCTTCACGACCGCGCCGGAGGTGACGGCGTACGACGTCTTCGACGTCTCGCGGCGGCTGCGGGAGCACGGCTGGCTGGTGCCCGCCTACACGTTCCCGGCGAACCGCGAGGACCTGTCCGTGCTGCGGGTGGTGTGCCGCAACGGCTTCTCCGCCGACCTCGCCGACCTGCTCGCGCAGGACCTGGAACGGCTGCTGCCGGAGCTGCGCCGGCAGCCGGGCCCGCTCACCCGGGACAAGGACGCGGCGACGGGCTTCCACCACTAGGGCCTGCCCGACCATTTCCGTCGTCGCCCGGAGCAGACGGGAATGGCCGGGCAGGCCACGGCGACGGCTCGGCCTCTAACGGCTCAGCCGCGCGAACCTCCTGACCGCGAGCGGGAAGAACACCGCGAGCAGGGCCAGGGGCCAGACGACCGCCCACCCCACGTGCCCGGACTCCGTGCCGGGCACGCCGAACAGGTCCCGTACGGCCGTGGCGGTGTGGGACATGGGGTTCCACTCCACGGCCGTGCCGAGCCAGCCGGGCATCGAATCGGGGGTCGCGAAGGCGTTGGACAGGAAGCCCACCGGCCAGACCAGGATCTGCACCGCCTGGACCAGCTCCGGCTTGCCGGCCACCAGGGCGAGGTGGATGCCGATCCACAGCATCGCGAAGCGGAACAGGAGCAGCAGCCCCAGGGCGCCCAGGAGGGCGGTCGGGCCGCCGCCGGGGCGCCAGCCGAGGGCGGCGCCCACGGCGAGGAGCACCAGCAGGGTCAGCGCCGACTGGAGCATGTCGGCGGCGGAACGGCCCACCAGCACCGCCCCGTTGGCCATGGGCATCGAACGGAAGCGGTCGATGACGCCCTTGTCGAGGTCCTGGGTGACGGCGATCATCGTGCCCTCCAGGCCGAAGGCCATGGTGAGCGCGAGCATGCCCGGGATGAGGTAGTCGCGGTAGTCCCCGGCCACGCCGCGGCCGCCGCCGACCAGGTAACCGAACATCAGCAGCAGCATCACCGGGAAGACCAGGCCGACGGCCACCTGGACCGGTTGGCGCCCCCAGCGGGCGAGCTCCCGGCGGGTCATGGTCCAGGAGTCGGTCAGGGCGTGGGCGGTCACGCGGCCTCCTTCGCTCGGCGGTCGTCGGGGTCGTCTCCGGTGAGGTGCAGGAACACCTCGTCCAGCGTCGGGCGGCGCAGCGCCACGTCCTCCGCCTCGATCCCGGCCTGCCGCAGGGCCCTCACGACCTCGGACAGCGCCGCCATGCGGTCGGTGACCGGGGCGCTCAGCAGCCGGCGGTCCACGTCGACGGTGACGCCCGTGAGGGGCAGCAGGGCGACGGCCGCGCCCAGGTGCCCGGCGTCCCGCAGGACCACGTCGATGCGGTCGCCGCCGGTGGCGGCCTTCAGTTCGTCCGCCGTGCCGTCCGCGACGACCCGGCCGGAGTCGACGACCGAGATGCGGTCGGCGAGCTGGTCGGCCTCCTCCAGGTACTGGGTGGTGAGCAGCACCGTGGTGCCGCCGCCGACCAGGGAGCGGACGGAGTTCCACACCTCGGCGCGACCGCGGGGGTCGAGACCGGTGGTCGGCTCGTCCAGGAAGAGCACCTCCGGCTCGGTGATCAGGGACGCCGCGAGGTCCAGGCGGCGCCGCATGCCGCCGCTGTACTGCCGGACCGCCTTGCGGCCGGTGTCGGCCAGGCCGAAGCGCTCCAGGAGCTCATCGGCACGCGCGCGTGCCCGCCGCGCGCCCAGGTGGTGGAGCCGGCCGAAGAGCTCCAGGTTCTGCCGGCCGCCGAGCTCCTCGTCGAGCGCGGCGTGCTGCCCGAGCAGGCCGATGCGCAGCCGGACGGCATAGGCCTCGCGCACCACGTCACGGCCGGCGACCTCGACCCGGCCCGCGTCGGGCCGCAGCAGCGTGGACAAAACCCTGACCAGGGTGGTCTTGCCCGCGCCGTTCGGGCCGAGCACCCCGTGCACCGTGCCGCGCGCGACCGTGAGGTCGAGCCCGTCCAGCGCCTTCTTCGCGCCGTACCTCTTCTCCGCGCCTTCGACGGTGATCGCCGCGTCGGCCACTGAGCCTCCCTCTCTAGTCAAACTTGACTACAGGGGCGAAGGTAACGCTGCCGACAGCTATTCGTCAAATTTGATTAGAGGGCGTCCCCGGGATGCCGCTCCCCGGTCGCGTACGGGTTCTCCTCGCCTTCGGCCAGGACCCCCACGAACGGATCGCCTTCGTCGGCGAAGGTGTAGGCGCCGCCCTCGATGCGCTCGATCAGGCCGCGGGTCCACTCGGCCTCGGAGTCGGCCGTGTGGACCCACATGTTCATGATCTCCCCGATGTGGCCCAGCTGCCCGGGCCCCTCCTCGGGCACGTAGTGCTCCAGGACGGAGGCCCGCCACTGCTCGATCCGCAGGGTGCGCTCCTTGAGCAGCGCGACCACCTCCGCCCGGGGCAGGTCGACCACGAACCCGACCGCGGCCGTCTTCACGTCCCCGCGCTGGTCGTAGGTGACCAGCGCCTCCCGCAGCAGCCGGAAGTACTCCTCGGTGCCCCGGTCGGTGACCTCGTACTCCGTGCGCGGCGGCCCGCCGGCCGTGGACGGGGCGACCTCGTGCGCGTGCAGCAGCCCCTGCTTCGCCATCTGCTTCAGGGCGTGGTAGATCGAGCCGGGCTTGGCGCTGGACCACTCGTGCGCGCCCCAGTACTCCAGGTCGTTGCGCACCTGGTAGCCGTGGGCGCGGCCGTGCATACGGACCGCGCCGAGCACGAGAAGACGGATCGCTGACATGCGGTCCAGGTTAGGACCCGGCCGCCACCTGCTGTTCCGCGGCCACCAGCTCGAAGGCCGTCCTGCCGTCCAGCGACTCGCGGATGATGTCGGCGTGTCCGGCGTGCCGGGCCGTCTCGCGGATCAGGTGCAGGCAGAGCCAGCGCATCGAGAGCCGCTCGTCCTTCGGGTTCCAGGACGTCGCGGGCAGCTCGAAGGTGTCGTCGAGGCTGGGCACCGCGCGGATGAAGGCCTCCGTCTCGGCGGCCACCTTCTCGTAGTACGCGAGCTGCGACTCCACGGTCTCGTCCCCGGCCAGCACGAAGCACTCGTGCCAGTTCGACTCGTCCCGCTGGACGGCCGGCGGCTCGCCCTTGGCCCGGGCGATCCAGCCCTGCTCGACCTCGGCGACGTGCTTCAGCAGCCCGGCCAGGGACAGTTCGCTGGCGCTCGGCCGGGACGACGCCTGCTCCGCCGTCAGGCCCAGCAGCGCCCTGCGGACGCCGCCGCGCTGCTCGGCGATGAAGGACAGAAGTGCTCCGCGCTCGTCACCGGGTGCCTCGGGTCCCACGTGCGTCACCATGACCGGCCGCCTTTCGTCTGTGTCTCTGCTGCCTGACAAGGACGAAACTACGGACCCTTGCGGTCAGCTTCTGTCCGCAAGGGTCCGCCGGGTCACGCGGGATCAGAACGGGAAGCGGCTCCGGCCGTGCTGCACCGAGATCCACTTGGTCGTCGTGAAGGCGTCCAGCATCGTCTCGCCGTTGAGCCGGCCCAGACCCGAGTGCTTCTCGCCGCCGAAGGGGACGATCGGCTCGTCGTGGACCGTGCCGTCGTTCACGTGGAACATGCCCGTGTCGATCCGCTTCGCGAAGTTCACGCCGCGCTCGATGTTCCCGGTGTGCACGGCGCCGCTCAGCCCGTACGGGGAGTCGTTGACGATACGCACGGCCTCCTCCTCGCCGTCGAACGGCACGAGGAAGGCGACCGGGCCGAAGACCTCCTGGCGCAGCAGCGCCGAGTCGGCGGGGACACCGGTCAGCACGGACGGCTCCACGAGGTTGTCCGTGCGGCCGCCGCGCACCAGGGCGGTGGCGCCCTCGGCGAGGGCCTGCTCGACCACGCCCGCGAGGGCGTCCGCCTGCTGGGAGTTGATCACCGGGCCGATGACGGTCTCCGGGTCGCGCGGGTCGCCCGCCTTGAGGGACTTCACCTTGGCGACGAACTTCTCGGTGAACTCGTCGGCCACCGACCGGTCGACCAGGACGCGGTTGGCGGCCATGCAGACCTGGCCCTGGTGGACGTACCGGCTGAAGACGGCCGCGTCGACCGCGTAGTCGACGTCGGCGTCGTCCAGGACCACCAGAGCGCTGTTGCCGCCCAGTTCGAGGACGGCGCGCTTGAACTGCCGGGCGCAGACCGTGGCCACGTGCCGGCCGACCTGGTCGGAGCCGGTGAAGGAGATGACCTTGGGGACCGGGTGCTCGATGAAGGCGTCGCCGATCTCGGCGATGTCGGTGATGACGACGTTGAGCAGGCCGCCGGGCAGCCCCGCGTCCTCGAAGATCTTCCCCACCAGGGCGCCGCCGACGATCGGGGTGTTCTGGTGCGGCTTGAGCACCACGGCGTTGCCGAGGGCGAGCGCCGGGGCGACCGACTTGATCGACAGCAGGAACGGGAAGTTGAACGGGCTGATCACGCCCACGACCCCGACCGGCACGCGGTAGACGCGGTTCTCCTTGCCGTCCACCGGGGAGGGGATGATCCGGCCCTCGGGGGCCAGCGCCAGATGGACCGCCTCGCGCAGGAACTCCTTGACGAGGTGCAGCTCGAAGGCGGCCTTCAGGCGCGTGCCGCCGAGCTCGGCGATGATGGCCTCGGAGATCTCCGCCTCGCGCTCCTCGATGAGGCTCAGGGCCTTCTCGAAGACCGCGCGGCGGGCGTACGGGTTGGTCGCGGCCCACTGCTTCTGGGCGCGGGCCGCCGCCCGGTACGCCTGATCGACCTCGTCGAGCGTGGCTATGGTGATCGACGCCAGCTTCTCGTCGTCGTACGGGTTGAAGTCGATGATGTCCCAGGAACCGGTACCCGGGCGCCACTCACCGTCGATGTACTGCTGTGCAAGGTCGGTGAAGTAGGACGACGACATGTGTGATCCCTCGATCCCTGGCAGACCCTCGATCGCGCCTTCACGATCTGATCACACGTCATCGTACTTGTGTTTCAGGAGAGTTGGAGGAGTACGTCAGGAGAGCTGGAGCAGGCCCCGCAGAAGGTCCCGGCTCTCCGAAGGGCCCGGGCTGTCGCTCTGCAGCTCCTTGAGCGCCTTCTCGTACTGGGCGACGTCCTCGGCCTTGTCCAGGTACAGCGCGCTGGTGAGCTGCTCCAGGTACACGACGTCCGAGAGGTCGGACTCCGGGAAGCTGAGGATCGTGAACGCGCCACTTTCGCCGGAGTGGCCGCCGAGGCTGAACGGCACCACCTGCAGGCGCACGTTGGGCCGCTCGGAGATGTCGATGAGGTGCTGGAGCTGGCCGCGCATGACCTCGCGGCCGCCGTACGGGCGGCGCAGCGCCGCCTCGTCCAGGATGATGTGGAAGTCGGGCGCGCGCTCGTCGACCAGGTGCTTCTGCCGCTCCAGGCGCAGCGCCACCCGCCGCTCCACGTCGGCCTCGCTGGCGCCCTGCATGCCCCGCCGGACCACCGCGTGCGCGTACGCCTCGGTCTGCAGCAGGCCGTGCACGAACTGCACCTCGTAGGCCCGGATCAGCGAGGCGGCGCCCTCCAGGCCGACGTAGGTCGGGAACCAGCTGGGCAGCACGTCCGAGTAACTGTGCCACCAGCCTGCGACGTTGGCCTCCTTGGCCAGCGAGAGCAGGGAGGCGCGCTCCTGCTCGTCCGTGATGCCGTACAGCGTCAGCAGGTCCTCGACGTCCCTGGTCTTGAAGCTCACCCGGCCCAGCTCCATCCGGCTGATCTTCGACTCGGAGGCGCGGATCGAGTAACCCGCCGCCTCGCGCGTGATGCCCCGCGCCTCACGCAGTCGCCTGAGTTGTGATCCGAGCAGCATGCGCCGCACCACCGATCCCGGCTCTCCCGCGCTCACGTTCGCCGCCTCCCCAACGTCTCCAGGGGCCGAAGTCTGCCATCAAAACACTCCGAGCAGTACTCGTCCGGTTACGGAAACGGAATCGAGACAGCCGGCGCACGCGCACGTGCTCAAGAAGAGGCAGGGGAACGGCCGGAAGGCGACGCGAAGATGACGGAAAAATTGACCAAGAAGCGGTACGGGACGGCTTATTCCGGTCACCTGCACGTGCATCTGCCCTTGCATCTGCTGTACGCATCCGAAACCATGGTCCCGCACCACCGCCGCATCGCACCGACCGCGAATACCCGGGAGTGCCTCGCATGGGGACGAATGGATCGACCATGCTCGAGCCGTTACGGCAGGGCCTTCCGCCGCTCGACCCCGCGGCCGTGTCCGACGCCGCCTCCTGTGCGCTTCCCGCCCGCCACGAAGCGGTGCGCGAGGCACGGAAGTTCACCCGCAGAACCCTCGACCAGTGGGACATGGGCGAGCGTTTCGACGACGTCTGCCTCGTCGTCTCCGAGCTCGTTACCAACGCCCTGCGGCACGGGCTGACGGCGCACACCCCGTGCGCCGGAGCCCACGAGCCGCCCGTGCGCCTGCACTTGATGCGGTGGACCGAGCGGCTGGTGTGCGCGGTGCGCGACCCCAGTCACGAGAGCCCCGTCGCCCGGGAGACCGACGACTTCTCGGCCGAGTCGGGCCGCGGGCTGTTCCTCGTCGACTCCTTCAGCGACAGCTGGGGCTGGCACCCGATGGCCGGCGCGCTCAGCGGCAAGGTGGTGTGGGCGCTGTTCCGGCTGCCCCGGGCCGGATCGCGGCCGCACGCGGAGTGAGAAACCGCGGCGCATCCTCGCGCCGCGGTTCTACGCGCGTCACGGCACGTAGGACACCCGTCACCCCCAGTCGCCGGAGCCGGGCCGTCAGCCACCCACCAGGTGGTCGAACTCGCCGTCCTTCACGCCGAGCAGCATCGCCTCGATCTCGGCACGGGTGTAGACCAGCGCCGGACCGTCGGGGAAGCGGGAGTTGCGCACGGCCACGTCACCGCCCGGCAGCCGGGCGAACTCCACGCAGGAGCCCTGCGAGTTGCTGTGCCGGCTCTTCTGCCAGGCCACACCGCGCAGCCTGGCGGCCGCCATACCGTTGTACACGTCGTGGTCCACAGGTCGCTCCCCGGTGGTGCACTGGCTGGTGTGGCCATTGATGCATCGGTCAACTGACCCGGATCATAGCTCTGTTCAAGTGCATATGCATGGGCAGATGCACGTGCACGGCGGGTGGTCCTCCGGTTACAGCTCCGGCGACCGCTTCACCCGCTTCACCGAAGCACTTGCCTGGTTGGACGCCCCCGCCCCGTCGCGCGTTCCCGGCGGACGGCGGTGAAGTCGGCGGGTTCGGCGGAGGTCCCGTGGAGGCGGAGCATCCGCTCGGCGGCACGGGCGGGCGGCTGTGCGGCTGCGAAAGGGGCCGGCCGACCGTCATCCGGAAGCGGTGGACACGGCCGGGGGCAGGGAGAAACGGGCCACGCGCAGGAGGGGGAGGTCGTCCCGCGGACCGATGCCGGCCCGGACCATCGCCGGATCCCCGACGGGACGAACGGCGCCTGACGACTCGGACGGCGTGTCCCGCCGGCGGTCCGCCGGGCGTCCGGCCCGTGGCGGCCGACCGGGCACGCAGCCGGCCGGGGAGCGTCCCGGGAGCGGGTGCGGAGCCCGTCGTTCCGCGCCCACGGGGTCCCCCACGCGTCAAGCGTGGGGAACCTCACCCGGCCGGGACGCGTTCAGCGGCTGGAGTACGGCAGCAGGGCCATCTCGCGCGCGTTCTTGATCGCCCGGGCCAGCTGCCGCTGCTGCTGGGCCGACACGCGGGTGACGCGGCGGCTGCGGATCTTGCCGCGGTCGGAGATGAACTTCCGCAGCAGGTCGGTGTCCTTGTAATCGATGTACGTGATCCCGGCCTGGTCCAGGGGGTTGGGCCGGTTCTTCGCGGGCTTGCGCTCGGGCTTGCGGGGCATGGTGGGGTCAGACCTCCAGGAGGGTGTCGAAGGCGTGCGGCAGCCGCTGCCAGGCGTCGCGCCCGGCGGCGTACTCGGCGTCGGTCAGCAGGCAGGACTCCAGCAGCCGCTCCAGGCCGTCCCGGTCCAGGCCGGGCGAGGTGAAGACGAGGTGCTGGCCACGGTCGCCGTGCTCGGGGTGCCAGTCCAGCGCGGCGGCGGCGCGGCGCACCGGCGGGACCATCTCCCAGGCCGCGTCCGGCAGGGACGCCAGCCAGGGTCCGGCGCTCTCCACGCACAGGGCGCCGCCCGCCGCGTCCCAGTGGAACAGCGTGTCGGGCTTGTCGGCGAGCCAGAACCGGCCCCGGCTGCGGGCCGCAGCGCAGGTCAGGTCCTCCAGGGCGGCGTACAGCCGCTCCGGGTGGAAGGGGCGGCGGCTGCTCCAGACCAGGGTGGAGACGCCGTGCGCGTCGGCCTCGGCGGGCAGCAGCGCGCAGGCCGGGTGCTGGGCGGCGGCGGCCGCCTCGACGTCGAAGCCGGCGAAGGCCGCCCGGGCCAGAGGCGAGAGCGGGCGCGGGCGCGGGGCCGGCACGGTCAGGCCGTCGCCGTCCGGGGCGGCCGGTGCCTCCTGCCCGATGGGCACCCGCAGGGCCGTCGGGTGCAGCTGGGCGAGCAGCTCCCGGTCCTCGTCGTCGGCCTCTGGGGACTCGGCGACCGCCAGGACGGGGGCGTACTCCAGCTGGCGGGCGAAGGTGTCGGCGACCGTGCGCTGGTCCGTCGCCGCCGCGGCGAGCCCGCCCTCGGCCAGGTCGTCGCCGTTGCCCAGGCAGGGCAGGACCAGGGCCGGGTCGACGGCGGTGATCACGCCGGTGACGGTGAGGCCGCCGGCCGTGACGACCTCGGCCATGGCCTTGGGCTCGACCGAGTCCCACAGCTCGACGACCGCGAGCCGGGTGGCACCGGTGTCCCGGAGCCGCTCCAGCTCCGGGACCAGGTCCTCGCGCAGGGCGCAGCACGCGCAGTCGTTGACGAGCGGCGCCTCCCCCGCGTCGAGGATGCCGCCGGCGTCCCGCACGGTCCGTACGACCGTGCCGGCGGCCGCCGTCGCCAGGTCGTGGTGGAGGACGACGCTGCCGGGCACCTCCGCGAGCAGCCGGTCCACGGCCGCCCGGCGGGCGTCGGCGTGCAGCCCGCCGACGATCACGACGGGCAGCCCAGGGGAGACAGCCACGGGGTCAGCCCTTCTTTCCGTACCGGCGCTCGAAGCGCTCGACGCGGCCGGCGGTGTCCAGGACGCGGGCGGTGCCGGTGTAGAAGGGGTGGCTGACGTCGGAGATCTCGACGTCGACGACGGGGTAGGTGTTGCCGTCCTCCCACTCGATCGTCTTCTCGCTCGTCATGGTCGAGCGGGTGAGGAAGGCGTAGTTCGCGGCACGGTCGCGGAAGACGACGGGCCCGTACTCCGGGTGAATGCCCTGGCGCATGGTCAGCGCTCCTCTCGGAAGTCGACGTGGCGGCCGACGACCGGGTCGAACTTGCGCAGGGTCAGTCGGTCCGGGTCGTTGCGGCGGTTCTTGCGGGTCACGTAGGTGTAGCCGGTCCCGGCGGTGGACCGGAGCTTGATGACCGGACGGAGTTCGTTGCGTGCCATGCCGTTATGATACTGAAAACGAATTCCATTTGCATCAACTGAGGCAGAGAGGTACGTCACCACCCATGTCCGCGCACTGCATGCTGACCGGCGCACAGCCGGGCTTCGGCAACCGCATCTCGCACTCCCACCGGCGCACGTCCCGCCGGTTCGACCCCAACATCCAGTCCAAGCGCTACTGGCTGCCGAGCGAGGGCCGGCACGTGCGGCTCCGGCTGAGCGCACGGGGGATCAAGACCGTCGACACGATCGGGATCGAGGCGGCCGTGGCCCGGATCCGCGCCCGGGGAGGGAAGGTCTGATGGCGAAGAAGAGCAAGATCGCGAAGAACGACCGGCGGCAGGAGATCGTCGCCCGGTACGCCGCCCGGCGGGCCGAGCTGAAGGAGATAATCCGCAGGCCGTCCTCGACGGACGCCGAGCGTATGGCCGCGCAGGCGGAACTGCGCCGGCAGCCCCGGGACGCGAGCGCCACGCGGGTGCGCAACCGGGACCAGGTGGACGGGCGGCCCCGCGGCTACTTCCGGGCCTTCGGGCTCTCCCGGGTGAACCTGCGGGAGCAGGCGCACGCGGGCTATCTGCCCGGTGTGCGGAAATCGTCCTGGTAGAAGACCGTCCCCGAGGCTCTTGACGGGCCCTGGTAGCTTGCTGCGATCGTTCCGGCCATGGGCCGGCCGGTGCTGTTCCGGGCCGGCCGGCCGGCTACAGCTTGGGGGCTTGCAGTGACTTCGGTGACGTTCTGGCGCCGCTTCGGCGCGGTGCGCGTCGCGGCGGCGGCCGCGGGGCTGGTGGGCGCGCTCGTGCTGACCGGGTGCAGCGGCGACGGTGACTCCGGGGACGACCCGGCGACGAGCCCGGCCCCCTCGGCCACGGCGTCCGGCGGAGGCGGCGGCTCGGACTCCGGACCGGACTCCGGCTCGGACTCCGGACCGGGCTCCGACTCCGGTTCCGGCGGCGCGGGCGCCGGTGAGCTGGCGGGCAGCTGGCTCGCGACGACCGACGGCAAGGCCGTGGCCCTGGTGATCACCGGCGAGCAGGCCGCGCTGTTCGCCACGGGCGGGAGCATCTGCAGCGGCACAGCGGGCGAGGAGTCCGGGATGCGCACGATCCGCCTGAAGTGCACGGACGGCAGCAAGAGCCGGTCCACGGGCATGGTCGACTCCGTGAACGGCAGCAGCATGAAGGTCACCTGGGAGGGCGGCCTCGGCGCGGAGACGTACACGAAGGCGGAGGGCGGCAAGCTGCCGACCGGGCTGCCCACGGCGAGCCTCGGGGCGCAGTAGGGCGCGAGCGGTTCGCGGAGGATTCGCGGGGGGGGTGCGTGCCCGGAGGACCGCCGGGTGCGTGATGATCCTGGAGCCCGGCACCGCCTTTTTGTTCATCACGCCCAGAGGACCTCATGCGCACCTTCCCCCTCGCCCTGACCGCCGCCGTCGCCTCGACGCTCCTGCTGACCGCCTGCGGCGGCGACACCGGCGGCTCCGGCGACGACGACACGAAGAACGCGGATCCCGCGAACGGCTCGGCCTGCGCACCGGCCGACCTGGGCGTCGAGGTCGGGGCCGGCGCCGCCCCGGCCGCCGGGGACACCGGCACCGTCACCGTGACGCTGACCAACAAGGGCGCGGAGTGCACCCTGAAGGGCTTCCCGGCCGTGGACCTCCTGGCCGAGAGCAGCACCACCGACGTGCTCCCGGAGGAGGGCGCCCAGGCCCAGCCGCTCACCCTGGGGAAGGGTGCCACCACGTCCTTCACGATCACCTACGTCCGCGGCGAGGCCGACCCCGCGAAGAGCCTCGTCGTGCACGCGGCGTCCTTCACCCTGCCCGGCGCCCCCGGGGACGCGCACGAACTGAAGTGGTCCTACGGCCCCGTCGCCCGGCCGGACGGCGGCGGCCAGGCGCAGGCCACGGTGAGTGGCTTCGAGTCCGCCGGGGACTGACGGCGGCTCAGCGCAGCGGCGGCCGGTGCCTCAGCCGGGCCCGGTCCGCCGCCTGCGCCCCCTCCGTCCAGCCCGCCGCGTCGTTCACCCCGCGCAGCCGGGTGGTGGTCGTCTCCGGGAACATCCGGTCCAGCCGGCCGGTGACGGCGACGTCCCGGGAGGCCAGGACCGGGAGCAGGTCGTCGGACAGCTGGGTCTCGGCGGCGGCTGCCAGGCGGGTGCCGACGCGGTGGGCGTAGGCCGCGAGGAACGACTGCCGGAACGTCCTGGTGCGCCTGCGGCCACCGGCACGCTGTGCGGCCTCCGCCTTCGTCATCGCCGTGGTGGCCTGCACCAGCAGGGAGGCGTAGAGCAGTTCGACCGCCTCCAGGTCGGTCTCGAAGCCGACGACGGTGGAGAAGCCGAGCGGCTCGTTCCACACCGCCCGGCAGTGGTTGGCCGTGGCGACGGCGTCCAGCAGCACCGCCTTGGCCTGCTCGTACGGCGGCTCGACGCCGATCCGGCAGGCGCCGGGTGTGTCGGGCGAGGGGGCCCGGGCCGCGAGGAGCGCCTCGTCGACGCTGTGCCGGGCCATCAGCTCCTGGGCCTTGGCGCTGAGCGCCTCCGCCTCCTCCGGGAAGCCGGTCGCCTCCGCCTTGGCGAGCAGGGCACGGATGCGGGTGAGCATGCGGGACTCGGTCCTCGCCTCCCCCGGTGCCTCGTCGAGGGGTTCCAGGGCGGGCAGGCGCAGCAGCAGGCGGTACAGCTCCAGCACGGCGGTGGCGTGTGAGAAGCGGTCGGTGCGGGGCGGGGTCCCGGCGGGCAGCTGCGCGAGCTGGGCGCTCCAGCGGCGGCCGCGGGGGACGTCGCCCGGGGCCTGGGCGCGGATCAGGGCGCAGACGAGCGCGACGTGCGTGCCGTCCAGTTCCCGCCGGACGGTCCGCACGACGTCGGCGGGCTGCCAGCCGCGCCGCCAGGCCGCCGCCACGAACTCCTGCCCGCGCCGGCCGAGTTCCGCGTCCGCGGCCGGATCGGAGGCGAGCAGGGACGCGCCGGTGTCGAGGGCGCTCTCACCGGTCGCGTAGAGGGCGGCTTCGAACGCGCGGTCGACGGTGCTGGACGTACTCACGAGCCGATGGTGCCACGCCTTCCACCGGGCAAGTGTCAACTCTCGGTTGACACCTCATGGGGTGCAACCTACGGTTGACAGTATGACGACGAACCCGCACATCACGTCATCCGTGCGTCTCGACGACCTGATCGCGGCGATCAAGAAGGTGCACCAGGAACCGCTGGAGCAGCTCCAGGACGCGGTGATCGCCGCCGATCACCTCGGTGAGGTGGCCGACCACCTCATCGGCCACTTCGTTGACCAGGCACGCCGGTCCGGCGCGTCCTGGACCGACATCGGCAGGAGCATGGGCGTCACCCGCCAGGCCGCGCAGAAGCGCTTCGTGCCGAAGGAGTCGGCAGACCTCGATCCCGGCCAGGGCTTCAACCGGTACACGCCCCGCGCCCGCAACACGGTCATGGCCGCGCACAACGAGGCCAAGGCCGCGCGCAACGCCGAGGGCGTGCCCGAGCACCTCGTCCTCGGACTGCTGGCCGAACCCGAGGGCCTCGCCGCGAAGGCCGTCATCGAGCAGGGCGTCTCCCTCGACGCGGTACGCGAGGCGGCGACGGCGGCCCTCCCGCCGGCCGTGGACGAGGCCCCCGAGCTGGTGCCGTACGGGCAGGCCGCCAAGAAGGTCCTGGAACTCACCTTCCGCGAGGCCCTGCGCCTCGGCCACAACTACATCGGCACCGAGCACATCCTGCTCGCCCTGCTGGAGCACGAGAACGGCGAGGGCGTCCTCAGCGGCCTCGGCATCGACAAGGAGCGCACCGAGCGGTACGCCGCCCGCACGCTGGAGAAGATCGTGCGGGCGGCGCGGGACACGCCCGACGAGTCCTGACGGCGCGTGCGGCGAGGGGGCGTTGTCAGACCCCCCTGGCACACTCGCGACATGGCCGACCGGTGGGCGCTCGCCCCGGCCGAGGACGGTGGCGTGGACGTCGCCCCCCTCGGCCCGGACGGGCTGCCCGTCGGTCCGGTGCGGCGGGAGGCGGACCCCGCCGAGGCCGTCCGGAGCCGTCCCGGCGTCACGCGGTGGGTGTGGCGCTCCACCGCCGAGGTCTACCCGCGCCTGCTCGCCACGGGGGTGCGAGTCGAGCGGTGCTACGACATCGAGGCCGCCGAGACGCTCCTCCTCGGCCACGAGGGGCGGTACGGAGAACCGCGCTCGGCCGCGGCCGCCCTGGCCCGGCTGCGCGGCGGCCCCGTACCACCCGATCCGCCGCTGCGCTCCGCGGAACCGGGCTCCCAGTCCTCCCTGTTCGAACCCCAGGGCGTCCGGCTGCCCCTGCCGGACCTCCTCGCGGTCTACGCCGAGCAGCAGCGGCGGCACGAGCGGACCGAGCACCCCGACCGCATGCGGCTGCTGACCGCCGCCGAGTCGGCGGGCATGCTGGTGGCCGCGGAGATGAACCGGGCCGGGCTGCCCTGGAGCGCCGAGGTGCACCGCGCGGTGCTGCACGACCTGCTCGGCGAGCGGTACGCGGGCGGCGGCGAGCCCCGCCGCCTGGCCGAGCTGGCCGACGAGGTGTCGGCCGCGTTCGGCCGCCGGGTCCGCCCCGATCTGCCGGCCGACGTGATCAGGGCCTTCGGCCAGGCCGGCATCAAGATCTCCTCGACCCGCCGCTGGGAGATCGAGTCCGTCGACCACCCGGCCGTGAAACCACTGGTCGAGTACAAGAAGCTGTACCGCATCTGGGTCGCTCACGGCTGGTCGTGGCTCCAGGACTGGGTGCGCGACGGCCGGTTCAGACCCGAGTTCCTCGCGGGCGGGACGGTGACCGGACGCTGGGTGACCAACGGCGGGGGCGGGCTGCAGATCCCCAAGGTGATCCGGCGGGCCGTTGTCGCCGACCCCGGCTGGCGGCTCGTCGTCGCCGACGCCGACCAGATGGAGCCGCGCGTCCTCGCCGCGATCTCCCGCGACCCGGGACTGATGGAGGTGGCCGGCCGGGAGAGCGACCTGTACCAGTCGGTCTCCGACCGCGCCTTCTCCGGCGACCGCGACCAGGCCAAGCTCGCCGTGCTCGGCGCGGTGTACGGGCAGACCTCCGGCGACGGCCTGAAAAACCTCGCCGCGCTGCGCCGCCGCTTCCCCAGGGCGGTCGCGTACGTCGACGAGGCGGCGCGGGCCGGGGAGGAGGGCCGGCTGGTGCGGACCTGGCTGGGCCGCACGTGTCCGCCGGCGGCCCGGGCGGCCGACGAGGGCGCGGAGGAGGCGGGCATCCCGCTCTCCGAGGACGACCCGCGGCAGTGGGTGCCCGGCTACGCGTCCACCAACGCCCGGGCCCGCGGCCGCTTCGCCCGCAACTTCGTCGTCCAGGGCAGCGCGGCCGACTGGGCCCTGCTGCTGCTCGCCGCGCTGCGCAGAACCTGCGCGGACCTCGCAGCCGAACTGGTCTTCTTCCAGCACGACGAGGTGATCGTGCACTGCCCCGAGGAGGAGGCGGAGACGGTCGTGGCGGCGATCCGTGAGGCGGCGGACCTGGCCGGGTCGCTCACCTTCGGACGGACGCCGGTGCGGTTCCCGTTCACGACGGCGGTGGTCCGGTGCTACGCCGACGCCAAGTGACCGCCCACGCCGGATGATCAATGCCCGGGGCGGCTCGCGGCCCGTTCGAGCAGCTCCGCCTCGGTGATCCGCCCGCGGCCACGCGCCTGGGGGAGCAGCAGCCGGGCGAGGGCGGAGACGAGGACCGCCCGGTCACCGCGCGGGTCGCCCGCGTGCCGTCGCACCAGTGCGGCGATGTTCGTCAGCTCCAGGTCCGCCCAGGCGGAGGCGTCCTCAGGGGTGGCGAAGGGGGCGGCGGAAGTGGCGAAGGGTCGGCGGGGCCGGTGCGCGTCTGGACGCGCGACTCGGGGGAGTGCCGCGGCCGGGTCCGGGTCCGGGTCGGCGGAGGTGAACGGCCGGGGCCCCCTCACCTTCCGCGGAGACGGCTCAGACGACCGGCGGCCGCCCCAGCCGTGTCAGCCGCCACACCGTACGCCAGCGCATCGGCCGCCGCTCCCCCGCCGGCTCCCGTACGCCTTCCACGAATCCGCCGAACCACGCCCGCAGCCCCGCACGCGACCGGATCCGGGCGAGGGTGAGCAGCACCCAGACGCCCAGGTGCACCGGGATGAGCACGAGCGGCAGCCGGCGGCGGACCAGCCAGACCCGGTTGCGGGCGTTGACGCGGTAGTAGATCGCGTGCCGGGCGGGAGAGGTCCGCGGGTGCCGCAGCACCAGTTCGGGCGCGTACAGGATCCGCCAGCCCGCGTCGGCCGCGCGCCAGGCGAGGTCGGTCTCCTCGTGCGCGAAGAAGAACTCGGCGGGCCAGTCGCCGATGTCGTCGAGCATCGCCGTCCGCAGCGCGTGCCCGCCGCCGAGGAACCCGGTGACGTGGCCGCCCCGCAGCGGGTCCGCGTTGCCGATCCGGGGCACGTGCCGCTGCTGCGTCTCGCCCCGCTCGTCGGCGATGCGGAAGCCGACGATGCCGAGCCGGTCGTCGGCGGCGTACAGGTCCCGCACCCGGCGCAGCACATCGGCGTCGACGAGCAGGCCGTCGTCGTCCAGGTCGACCACGACGTCGATGTCGCCGAACTCCCGCAGCCGGGTGAGCGCGGCGTTGCGCCCGCCGGGGCAGCCCAGGTTCTCGTCGAGTTCGACCGTGGTGACCTCACCGGGCAGCGACAGCCGCCGGGCGAACTCCGGCAGCGGGCAGCCGTTGCCCACGATCACGATCCGCTCGGGCGGCGCGTCCTGCTTGGCCACGGACTCCAGCAGGGCGTCCACCTCCGCGGGCCGGTTGCCCATGGTCACCACGGCGACGGCGATCCTGGGTGGCCCCATGTCCTCACCTCGTCCCGGGTCGGCAACTGACGATCGACGGGCGATGCTAGCCGTTCACGGCGAGGGCCCCTCCGTACGGCTGCCGGACGGCGATTCGGAACTGGCCGGCTCCGCGAGCCGGAACTCGGACTCACGGCGAAGCGGCAGCGACGACTAGCCGAAACCCCGGCCCCATCACCGAACGACGAAACCCCAGGACGGAGTCCATCCGACCTGGGGTTTCAGTGGAGCCGCCTTCGGGATTCGAACCCGAGACCTACGCATTACGAGTGCGTTGCTCTGGCCATCTGAGCTAAGGCGGCGCGCTGTCCGCACTATGGTGCGATCAGCAACGACGGTAAGTCTACACAGTTTCCGGGGGTGCTCCGCACCAGCCCCGGAGGCGGTCCCTCCGGGTCCGGGCACACCCGCTACGAGCAGCGCTTTCCGTCCTTCGGCGGGGTGCCGCGGAGCAGGTAGGCGTTGATCGTGCGGTCGATGCAGGAGCTGCCGCGGCCGTACGCCGTGTGACCGTCGCCGTCGTAGGTGAGGAGGCGGGCCGAGGAGAGCTGGCCGGCCAGGGCCTGGGCCCAGCGGTAGGGGGTGGCCGGATCGCGGGTGGTGCCGACCACGACGATCGGCGCCGCGCCCTTCGCCTCGATGCGGTGCGGCTCGCCGGTGGCGCCGACGGGCCAGTACGCGCAGTTCAGCGCGGCCCAGGCCAGGCCTTCACCGAAGACCGGAGACGCCTTCTCGAACTCGGGAAGCGTCGCCCGCACCTCGTCGGGGGTGGCGAAGGAGGGCGGCAGGTCCAGGCAGTTCACGGCCGCGTTGGCGAACATCAGGTTGCTGTAGCGGCCGTCGGCGTCCCGCTCGTAGTAGCCGTCGGACAGGACCAGGAGCCCGGAGCCGTCGTTCTCCTTCATCGCGGACGTCAGCGCCTCGCGCAACTGCTCCCAGGAGCCTTCGTCGTACATGGCCGCGATCACGCCGGTCGTGGCGAGCGACTCGGTGAGCCGGCGGCCGTCGGCGTCACCGGTGGGCACCGGCCGGGCGTCCAGCTTCTCGAAGAACGCCTTGAGGTTCTCCCCGACCTGCTCGGGCGAGGCGCCCTCGGCGCCCAGCGGGCAGCCGGCCTGCCGTACGCAGTCCCGCGCGAACGCACGGAACGCCGTCTCGAAGCCCGCCGTCTGTTCGAGGTTCAGCCGCCGCGCGGGCAGCGACGGGTCCATCGCGCCGTCCAGCACCAGCCGGCCCGTCCGCTCCGGGAACAACCCGGCGTACGTCGCGCCGAGGAACGTGCCGTAGGAGGCTCCGACGAAGTTCAGCTTCTCGTCGCCGAGCACCGCCCGCACGATGTCCATGTCCCGGGCCGTCTCCGCCGTGGACACGTGCCGCAGCAGCCGGGGCGCGTCCGAGCCGCAGCCCTCGGCGAACGTCCGGTACGCCTCGACCAGCCCGTCGGTCTCCCGGGCGTCGTCGGGCGTGGTGTCCGTCCGTGTGTACGTGTCCATGGCCGGCCCGTCCAGGCACTCGACCGGCTCGCTGCGGGCCACGCCGCGCGGGTCGACCGCGACCATGTCGTAGCGGGCGCGGACCTCCGCCGGGTAGCCGATGCCGGCGTACGCCTGCACGTAGCCGATCGCCGAGCCGCCCGGCCCGCCCGGGTTCACCAGGAGCGAGCCCAGCCGCTCACCCGGTCCCGTGGCCTTCTTGCGGGTGACGGCGAGCCGGACGTCACCGGCGGAGGGCTTCGCGTAGTCGAGCGGCGCCTTGATCGTGGCGCACTGGAAACCGGGCACGCCGCAGCCGCGCCAGGCCGGCTTCTGCGCGTAGTACGGCGACAGCGCCGCGGGCGTGGACCGCGGCAGCGCCACCAGGGCCGCCTCCTGTTCCGCCGAGGCGGTGGACGTCGTCGAGCTCCCGGAGGAGCAGGCGGAGACGAGCAGCGCGGCCGTGGCGAGGAGGCCGGCCGCCGTCCTGGCTCCGCCGCGGACCCTGCGGTGGGCGCCGCGGGAGCGGGGCGTGGCGGGGCCGGGCGACGAGACGGTGCGTGGGGTGCGCCTTGTGTCCATCCAGCGAGCGTAACTCTGCGCGACGGAATGAGTGCTGTGCGTGCGTGTCGTGCCCCGTACGAGTTACGGCGTCAAGCCGGCACGCTCGCCCGTCCGCTCAGCCCTCTCTGAGTGCCATCGTCATCGCCTCCACCGCCAGCAGCGGCGCCACGTTGCGGTCGAGGGCGTCGCGGCAGGCGGAGATCGCCTCGATGCGGCGGAGCGTGGCCTCCGGGGTGCTGCCGCGCGCGAGCCGCTCCAGAGCCTCCTCCGCGTCCGCGTTGGCGATGGCCACGCGCGAGCCGAGCTGGAGGGCGAGGACGTCGCGGTAGAAGGCGGTCAGGTCGGTCAGGGCGATGTCGAGGCTGTCGCGCTGCGTGCGCGTCCTGCGGCGCTTCTGCTTGTCCTCCAGGTCCTTCATCACGCCCGCCGTGCCGCGCGGCATGCGGCCGCCCTGGGCCGCGCCGAGGGCGGCCTTCAGCTCCTCGGTCTCCTTGCCGTCCACCTCCTCCGCCAGCTGCTTGGCGTCCTCGGCGGCCGCGTCCACGAGCTCCTGTGCGGCCCTGAGCGCGCCGCCGATCTCGTCCACGCGCAGCGGCAGCCGCAGCACGGCGGCCCGGCGTTCGCGCGCGGCCGGGTCGGTGGCGAGGCGGCGAGCGCGGTCGACGTGGCCCTGCGTCGCGCGGGCCGCCGCGGCGGCGACGGCCGGCTCGATGCCCTCGCGGCGCACCAGCATGTCGGCGACGGCGTCGACCGACGGCGTGCTCAGGTTCAGATGGCGGCAGCGGGAGCGGATGGTCGGCAGGACGTCCTCGATGGAAGGGGCGCACAGCAGCCAGACCGTCCGCGGGGCGGGCTCCTCCACGGCCTTGAGGACGGCGTTGGCCGACTTCTCGTTCAGCCGCTCGGCGTCCTCGACGAGGATGATCTGCCAGCGGCCGTTCGCCGGGGAGGTGAACGACTTGCGGACCGTGTCGCGCATGTCGTCGGCGAGGATCTGCGTGCCGACGGCGGCGACCGTGCTGACGTCGGCGTGCGTGCCCACCAGGGCCGTGTGACAGCCGTCGCAGAAGCCGCAGCCCGGGGCTCCGCCGAGGGCGCGGTCGGGGCTGACGCACTGCAGGGCCGCCGCGAACGCCCGCGCCGCCTGAGTGCGCCCGGCCCCGGGCGGGCCCGTGAACAGCCACGCGTGCGTCATCTTCGACGCCTCGGGCGGCGGGGCGTCGGTGGCGGCCGCGGTGACCAGGGCGTCGGCGTCCCGGGCGGCAGCGGCCAGCTGCTCGCTCACCCTCTCCTGCCCGACGAGGTCATCCCACACGGTCATGGGTCACGCCGCCCTTCCGTCACGTCTGCGTTGCGGAATCCATTGTGGGGGTGACCACTGACAGCGCCTGACGCCCAGGGCCGCGGGGTGGCCGGTGCCGGGTGTGGAACCGTCGGGGCTGTCCGCCGGTGGGGGTGCAGACCTGTCCGGACCCGTCCGTCCCCTGAGGGCCAGGGCCGTCGGCCCACCGGGAACGGGGCAGACCCGCCCGGACAGGTCTGCACCCCACAGGCCGGCCCCGGCTCCCGAGTCGGCCGGACCGCCGCAGGCCTCAGCGGCCCCGGCCGCCCCTCCCCCGGCGTCCCCGGCCCTCGCCCGGCTCGTCGTCGTGCGGTCCGAGCAGTTCGTCGGCCAGCGACGGCAGGTCGTCCAGCGGTGTCTCCTCGGCCCAGTCGGACCGGCGGCGCGGCGTCCCCTCGGCGTCGACCTGGGGCATCTCCCGCGTACGGTCCTCCCTCCCGTCGGGCCGGGCGGCCGGGGCCTCGTCCCGGGCGGCCGGGGCGTCGTCCCGGAAGTAGCCGGGCGGCACCCGGTCCGCCGGTCCGTGCCCGCGCACGGGCGGCAGCACGGCCGTCTCCTCGGCGTCCCCCGGCCGGACGGGCGGCAGCACGGCCGTCTCGTCCGACGCCCCGGAGGGCGCCTGGGAGGGTGTACGGGAGGGCGTCCGGGGCTCGCGGATCTCGTCCTCCGGCCGAGCAGGCACCGGCGGCAGCACCTCCGTCTCCTCCCCGGACCCGGCCCCCGGCGGAACCGGCGGCATCGGCAGCTCCGCCGTCACCTCGGCGTCGGACTCGCCGGAGGTCCGGCCCCGCTCCTCGTCCCGCACCGGGCGCAGCACGGTCGTGTCGTCCGCCGAACCGCCCGGTGTCACCACGGGCGTCGGCACGGTCGCCGCGTCCTGTCCCGCCGCCGGACCGGAGGGGCTTACCGGCGCGGGGCTCTTGGCCGTGGAGATCTTCGGCCCCGCCTCGGCCGCGGCGGCCGCCGCCTCCGCGAGCCGGCGCGCCTCCTCTGCCCGCAGCAGGGCCTCCTCGGCCTTGCGCTGCTTCTCCAGGCGGAGCGCCTCGGCTTCGGCACGCAGCCGGGCCTCCTCCTCGGCCTGCCTGCGGCGCCGCTCTTCCTCGGCCTTGCGACGGGCCTCCTCCTCGGCGCGGGCCTTCTCCTCCGCGAGGAGCCGAGCCCGCTCCTCCTCGGCCTTCCTGCGCGCTTCCTCGGCCCGGCGCCGGGCCTCCTCCGCCTGCCGTTCGGCCTCGCGCCGCTGCGCCTCCTCCAGCTCGCGGCGCTTGCGCTCCTCCTCCTCGGCGCGCAGCTTGGCCAGCTGCTCCTGGCGCTCGCGCTCCAGGCGCTCCTCCTCGGCCTTGCGGGCAGCCTCCTCCTCGGCCTTGCGGCGGGCCTCCTCCTCGGCCTTCCTGCGCGCCTCCTCGCGGGCCTGGATCTCGGCCTCGGACAGCGGCAGCACCTGGTCGAGCCGGTGCCGGATGACGGTCGTGACGGCCTCGGGCTCCTGCCCGGCGTCCACCACCAGGTACCGCCCGGCGTCGGCAGCGGCCAGGGTGAGGAAACCGGCCCGTACGCGCGCGTGGAACTCCGCGGGCTCCGACTCCAGCCGGTCGGGCGCCTCGGTGAACCGCTCGCGCGCGGTCTCCGGCGCGACGTCCAGCAGCACGGTCAGGTGCGGCACCAGTCCGTTCGTCGCCCAGCGGTTGATCCGGGCGATCTCGGTCGGCGACAGGTCACGGCCCGCTCCCTGGTAGGCCACGGAGGAGTCGATGTACCGGTCGGAGATGACGACCGCGCCACGCTCCAGGGCGGGCCGTACGACGGTGTCGATGTGCTCGGCCCGGTCGGCCGCGTACAGCAGCGCCTCCGCGCGGTGCGACAGGCCGGCGCTGGACACGTCCAGCAGGATCGACCGCAGCCGCTTGCCCACCGGCGTCGCCCCCGGCTCGCGCGTCAGCACGACCTCGTGGCCCTTGGCGCGGATCCACTCGGCGAGCGCCTCGGCCTGGGTGGACTTGCCGGCGCCGTCGCCGCCCTCCAGGGCGATGAAGAAGCCGGTCGCGGCGGGCGCCTGCTCCGGGTCGTCACCGCCGAGCAGCGCGTCCTTCAGGTCCTGCCGCAGCGGCACCCCGGAACGGTCGTCGACCTTGGCGAGCACCAGCACCGCGACCGGCAGGAGCAGCGCGCCGGCCAGCATCAGGGTGAAGGCCGCGCCGCCGTGCGCGAAGACGAACTTGCCGCTCTCCAGCCGGTGCGGTCCGATGCCCGCCGCCACCAGCGGGGCGATCACCGCGGCGAGCGCCACGCAGACGCGGACGACCGCGTGCAGGTGCTCCGTCGTGCGGGGGCGCCGGTACTCCTCGGTCTCCTGGTCGAGCAGGGTGTGCCCGATGTTGGCGGCCATGCCCGCCCCGACGCCGGACAGGGCGAGGATCAGCAGCACCGTCGTGACGTCCGGGACGAGTCCGGCGGCCAGCAGCGCGACACCGGTGAAGGCGATCGCCAGCGCGAGCATCCGGCGGCGCGACAGGGCGGGGAGCAGGGCGGGGGCCGTGCGGATGCCGATCACGACACCGCCGGTCAGCGCACCCGCGAACAGCCCGAACAGCACCGGGCCGCCGCCGAGGTCCTTGGCGTGCAGCACGGCCACGGCGACGGCGGCGGACACCGCGGCGGCGACGGCCGCGCAGGCCGGCACCAGCAGCGGCGTCGCGCCCGTGCGGCCCTTGTCGGGACCGGTGCCGGTCCTCGGGCGGCGCAGGCCTTCGAGCGGCGACCGGGCGCGCGGGGTGCGCGTGCCGGGCAGTTCCAGGAAGGTCAGCACGGACAGGGACGCGGCGAACAGGCCGGCCGCGACATAGGAGGCGAGAGCCGCCTGGTGCTGGGCGAACCAGTCGATGCCGGCGCCCAGCAGGTTGTTGAAGAGGGCCGCGGCGACGAGCACGACGGCCGCGAGCGGGATCGCCACGAACCCGGTGCGCAGCGAGAGCCGGCGCAGGGCGTCCATGTGGTCGGGCAGCGGCCGGACCGTCGCCCCCTCGGGGGGCGGCGCGGGCAGCAGCGCGGGGGCCGCGCTCTCCCGGCACACCGTCCAGAACCGCTCGGCCACCCCCGTCACGAAGGCCGTGACGAGGAGGACGGCCAGCGCGTCCTCGGGCGTCCAGTCGATCCACAGCGGCGCGACGATCAGCAGCGCGGCGCGCAGCCCGTCCGCGCCGACCATGGTCCAGCGGCGGTCGAGCGGGCCGTCCTGGGAGGTGAGCGCGGTGAGCGGGCCGAGGAGCACGGCGCCGAACAGCAGCGTCGCGAGGATGCGCACCCCGAAAACGGTCGCCACTGCGAACGCCACGCCCCGGTAGCCGCCCCCGAAGGAGCCCTCGGCGACAGCCGCCTGGAGAGCGAGGAGGACCAGCACGAGAAGGGCGAGGGTGTCCCCCACGCCGCCCACGAGCTGCGCGCTCCACAACCGCTTCAGCTGCGGGCGGCGCAGCAGGGCGCGGACGGCGCGCTCGCGGGAGTCCGCGACCAGGGCGTCGTCGGGGGCCGGCCGAGGGGCCGTTGGATGCTCGGCTCGCGTCATGCGTTCAGCCTATCGGGAGCCACCGACACCCTGGGATGCCCGGTCTGGCATGCGCACGCCCCGACACCGAAGTGTTGCCGGGGCGTTCGCTTTCCGAACCCTGGGCGAAGATCCGGACCGCGGCCGCGGGGGCCGGTCCGGGACGCGAACGGCCTCAGTCCTCCGCCGACTTCGCGGCGGTCGCCGTCTTGGCGGCCGTCTTCTTCGCGGCAGCGGCGGTGGTCTTCTTCGCCGTCGCCTTCTTCGCGGTCGTCGTCTTCTTCGCCGCGGTCTTCTTGGCCGTCGTCGTCTTCTTCGCCGGGGCCCTCTTCGCGGGGGCCTTCTTGGCGGTCTTCTTCGCCGGCGCCTTGGCACGCTTCTCGGCGAGCAGCTCGAAGCCGCGCTCCGGGGTGATCGTCTCGACGCTGTCGCCGGAGCGCAGGGTCGCGTTGGTCTCCCCGTCGGTGACGTACGGGCCGAAGCGGCCGTCCTTGACGACGACCGGCTTCTCGCTGACCGGGTCGGTGCCGAGCTCCTTCAGCGGCGGCTTGGCCGCGGCCCGGCCACGCTGCTTGGGCTGGGCGTAGATCGCCAGCGCCTCCTCCAGCGTGATCGTGAACAGCTGGTCCTCGGACTGGAGCGACCGCGAGTCCGTCCCCTTCTTCAGGTACGGGCCGTAGCGGCCGTTCTGCGCGGTGATCTCCTGGCCCTCGGCGTCCGTGCCGACGACGCGCGGCAGCGACATCAGCTTCAGGGCGTCGTCGAGGGTGACGGTGTCCAGCGACATCGACTTGAACAGGGACGCCGTGCGCGGCTTGACCGCGTTCTTGCCCGTCTTCGGGGTGCCCTCGGGGAGGATCTCCGTCACGTAGGGGCCGTAGCGGCCGTCCTTGGCGACGATGGTGTGGCCGGTGGCCGGGTCGGTGCCCAGCTCGAAGTCGCCGCTGGGCTTGGCCAGCAGTTCCTCGGCCAGCTCCACGGTCAGCTCGTCCGGCGCGAGGTCGTCCGGGATGTCGGCGCGCTGGTGCTGCTCGGTGTCCTTCTCGCCACGCTCGATGTAGGGGCCGTAGCGTCCGACGCGCAGCACGATGTCGTTGCCCACGGGGAACGAGGACACCTCGCGGGCGTCGATCGCGCCCAGGTCGGTGACCAGTTCCTTGAGGCCGCCGAGGTGGTCCCCGTCGCCGTTGCCCGCGTCGGCGGCGGCGCCGGCGACCGTGCCCTCGCCGAAGTAGAACCGC
This sequence comes from Streptomyces sp. NPDC094143, assembly GCF_040303825.1. Lineage (NCBI taxonomy): Bacteria > Bacillati > Actinomycetota > Actinomycetes > Kitasatosporales > Streptomycetaceae > Streptomyces > Streptomyces sp. NPDC094143. Next base: position 161,764 of record NZ_JBEOTZ010000008.1, on the reverse strand, counting down.
TTCAGCCACGGCACGGACTGGGCCTCGCCGCGGGCGATGCGGTCGAGGTCGTCCTCCATCCTGGCGGTGAAGTCGTAGTCGACGAGCCGCCCGAAGTGCTTCTCCAGGAGGTTGACCACGGCGAAGGACAGGAAGGAGGGCACCAGGGCCGTGCCCTTCTTGAACACGTAGCCGCGGTCGAGGATCGTGCCGATGATCGACGCGTACGTCGACGGACGGCCGATCTCGCGCTCTTCGAGCTCCTTGACCAGGGAGGCCTCGGTGTAGCGGGCCGGGGGCTTGGTGGCGTGCCCGTCGACCGTGATCTCCTCGGCGCTCAGGGGGTCGCCCTCGGAGACCTGGGGCAGCCGGCGCTCGCGGTCGTCCAGCTCGGCGTTCGGGTCGTCGGCGCCCTCCACGTAGGCCTTCAGGAAGCCGTGGAAGGTGATCGTCTTGCCGGACGCGCTGAACTCGACGTCACGGCCGTCGGAGGCGGTGCCGCCGATCTTCACCGTGACGCTGTTGCCGGTCGCGTCCTTCATCTGGGAGGCGACGGTCCGCTTCCAGATCAGCTCGTAGAGCTTGAACTGGTCACCGGTCAGGCCGGTCTCGGCGGGAGTGCGGAAACGATCGCCCGAGGGGCGGATCGCCTCGTGGGCCTCCTGCGCGTTCTTGACCTTCCCGGCGTACGTCCTCGGCTGCGGCGGCAGGTAGTCGGCGCCGTACAGCTGCGTGACCTGGGCGCGGGCGGCGGCGACCGCCGTGTCGCTCAGCGTCGTGGAGTCCGTACGCATGTACGTGATGTAGCCGTTCTCGTACAGCTTCTGCGCGACCTGCATCGTGGCCTTCGCGCCGAAGCCGAGCTTACGGCTGGCCTCCTGCTGCAGCGTCGTCGTACGGAACGGGGCGTACGGCGAGCGGCGGTACGGCTTGGACTCGACCGAGCGGACGGCGAACCGCGTCTGCTCCAGGGCGGCGGCCAGGGAGCGGGCGTTCGCCTCGTCGAGGTGGAGGGTGTTCGCGCTCTTCAGTTGTCCCAGGGAGTCGAAGTCGCGGCCCTGCGCGACCCGCCTGCCGTCGACGGTCTGCAGGCGCGCGACCAGCGACGACGGGTCCGACGGATCTCCGGCGCGGCCGGTCGCGAAGGTGCCCGTCAGGTCCCAGTACTCAGCCGAACGAAAGGCGATGCGCTCGCGTTCCCGCTCCACCACGAGCCGGGTGGCGACGGACTGGACGCGGCCCGCGGACAGCCGCGGCATGACCTTCTTCCACAGGACCGGCGAGACCTCGTAGCCGTACAGGCGGTCGAGGATGCGGCGGGTCTCCTGGGCGTCGACCAGCTTCTGGTTGAGCTGGCGCGGGTTGGCCACGGCGGCCTGGATCGCGGCCTTGGTGATCTCGTGGAAGACCATCCGCTTGACCGGGACCTTCGGCTTCAGCACCTCCTGGAGGTGCCAGGCGATGGCCTCGCCCTCGCGGTCCTCATCGGTGGCGAGGAAGAGCTCGTCCGATTCCTTCAGCAGGTCCTTGAGCTTCTTGACCTGCGCCTTCTTGTCGGCGTTGACCACATAGATCGGCTGGAAGTCGTGTTCGACGTCCACACCGAGGCGGCGGACCTCGCCGGTGTACTTCTCGGGCACCTCGGCGGCGCCGTTGGGAAGGTCGCGGATGTGCCCGACGCTCGCCTCGACGGTGTATCCGGGCCCGAGATAGCCCTTGATCGTCTTCGCCTTGGCAGGCGACTCGACGATGACGAGTCGGCGGCCGCCCTTCGCGGTCTCGCTGGTCGGGGACAACTTCGCTCTTCTCTCCGGTCGACGCTGGGGCCTCCCCGGAGTCGCTCACCGGGGCTGGGTACGTGCTGACGCTGCGGAGTGTGACGGTACATCCCGCCCCCGTGTCAAACGGGAAAAGCCCGCAACGGCCACTCGAACGGTAACCCGACTACCACCATTCCTGCCGCCCCGAGCGCCCGGACCCGGCCCGGAGCTGTGCGGAGCACTATCCCCCGGTCACCCGTCGGCGCCTCGCCGGAGCGGGCCTCACAAGCGCGTGAAGCACCATGCTCCGAGTGTCAGGGCGAGCACCGCGACGACGCTCGCGACGGTCGCCGACGCGAGCGGGCTCACCCCCTCGGCGACAGGCAGCTGCCGGCGCACGCGCGTCACGGTCCACGCCAGCAGCCCCCCTCCGAACAGGGAGAACACCGTTCCCGCGAAGATCGCCGGTTCGCTCTCCATGGCTCGCCGCGCCCCTTTTCCCCTGTCCGAACGGTCCCAGCCACGGGAGGCTGACACGCGCGGGCGGCGCAGCGGCGAACCCGAGGTGAACGCGGGGACGACACGGCCGCGGATCGGGGGCGTCCGGCTCTTCACGACCTGTTCCGGGCGAGGTGTCCAAATCGACTCGAAATTATTGGCGGCCTTCGCGACCGAGGGGGCGGCGGACCGGTTCCACCGGTTCTTCCAGGAAACGGATCCCCCCCCGCTCAGCGCACCGGCACCAGGAATCCCTGCTCCACCAGCAGCCGGATCTGCGCCGGGGTGCGGTCGCGCAGCAGGACCGGGTCCTCGCCGATCAGCTGGGCGATGGCGTCGAGGATGCGCCCCGCGCTCATCGTGCCGTCGCACACGCCCGCGAAACCCGCGCCGACCGTGTCGACCCGGGTCGCCCGGCGCATGCCGCGGTTCTGGCGCAGCACGACGTGCTCGGGGTCCTCGGCCCCAGGCAGCCCGACCTGCTCCTGCACGACCTCGGCGGCCAGCCGGAAGTGCCCCTCCAGCAGCGCGGCGTCGTCGTGCTCGCGCAGGTGGTCGAGCCGGTCGAAGTGGTCGCGGATGGTGTCCCCGAGCGGCTGCTCGACCGGATGCGGCCATTCCTCCACCGTGACGGACGGCACGGCGGCGCCCGTCCTGCGCAGGGTGATCCAGCCGAAGCCGACGGCCTTCACCTTGCGCGCCTCGAACTCGTCGAGCCACGCGTCGTACCGCGCCTGGTACTCCGCCACGTCCTCGCGGTGATCGCCCGCGTCCCGCAGCCACAGCTCGGCGTATTGATTGACGTCCTGCACCTCGCGCTGCACGATCCACGCGTCACAGCCCCGGGGCACCCATGACCTGAGCCTGTCCTGCCAGTCCTCCCCTTCCACGTGCTGCCAGTTGGCGAGGAACTGCGCGAACCCGCCCTCGTTCAGCCGCTCCCCCGCCTCCTGAACGAGCGTGCGGCACAGATCGTCCCCGCCCATCCCGCCGTCGCGGTAGGTGAGCCGGGCACCGGGCGAGATCACGAACGGCGGGTTGGAGACGATCAGGTCGTACGTCTCGTCGGCGCGGACCGGCTCGAAGAGGGAGCCCTCGCGCAGATCGGCGGCAGGTACGCCGGACAGCGCCAGCGTCAGGGCGGTGATGTGCAGCGCGCGCGGGTTGAGGTCGGTCGCGGTCACGCGCGTGGCGTGCCGGGCGGCGTGCAGGGCCTGGATGCCGGAGCCGGTGCCGAGGTCGAGCGCGGCGGCGACGGGCGTGCGGACGGTGATGCCGGCGAGGGTCGTGGAGGCACCGCCGACTCCCAGGACGACGCCCTCGTCACGACGGCCGATCCCGCCGGCCCCGCCGACCGCGCAGCCCAGGTCCGACACGATGAACCAGTCCTCGCCGCCGGGCCCGCCGTAGGGCCGGACGTCCACCGTGGCGGAGAGCTGATCCCCGGCGGAGCGGGCGAGCCAGCCGCTCTCCAGGCACGCCTCGACGGGCAGGACGTCCGACACGCGCGCGTGCGGCACGGGCTGCTGCAGCAGGAACAGCCGCACGAGCAGCTCCAGCGGCGTGTCCCCGCGGGTGGCCCGGAGCGCGGGCACGGTCTCGCTCCGGGCCAGCGCCGCGTACGCGGGGGCGCCGAGCAGTTCGAGCAGTCCGTCGGCGGTGAAGGAGGCCCCGAGCAGGGCGTCCCGGAGCCGGGCGGCGACGTCGGGGCGGTCGGAGGCGGGCAGCGGGGGCAGGGGTGACTGGCTGGCGTTACTCACGCCCCCATTGTGGCGGCCGGGGGCGCTCCCGCACGTGCTCGCGCCCCTGTTCGTGCCGAGCGGGGATCACAGGCCTCTGCCAGTGCCGGAGCGAAGATCGCACGCCCCGGCCAGTGCCGGAGCGAGGATCGCGTGCCCCTGTTCGTGCCGAGCGGGGGTCGCGCGCCCATACCCGGGCGGGAGCGAGGATCGCGTGCCCCTGTTCGTGCCGGAGCGGGACCGCGTGCCCCCGCCCGGGCCGGAGCGAGGATCGCGCGCCCATGCCCGGGACGGAGCGAGGATCGCGTGCCCCTGTTCGTGCCGGAGCGAGGATCGCGCGCCCGTGCCCGGGACGGAGCGGGGGCACAGCCGGGGCCCGTCACTTCCTCACCACGTGAGCGGCCGGACCTCCTGCGGCCCCTCCGCGGCTCAGCTCTGCGTCGCGTCCGCCGACGCCGTGGCCGCCTTGCAACTCGACTGGCGGGCCATCGCCTGGCCGACCTCGCCCTCCTCCAGGTTCCGCAGGGCGTCGTTCCCGCTCTTGCTCAGCTTGTCCAGCTCGGTGGCGATGTCCTTGAGGCCGTCGGCGAACTTGCCCTGGTCCTTGGTGTCGAGCCCGTCGACCTGCTTCTTCAGCGAGGCGTAGGACGCGGAGATCGAGTTGAGCTCCTTGACCGCGTCCTGCTGCTTCTTCTCGCCGTTCTCGACGTCCGGCGCTCCGGCCTTGTTCACCGCGCCGCCGATCGCCTTGTAGGCGTCGGACATGTCCTGGAAGGCCTGCGCGTCGGTCTTCTGAACCTCCTCGGGCGTGCTGTTGTCCGAGGTCTCCTTCTGGATCGCGGCGTTGGCCGACTCGATCTTCTTCGCCTGCGGCTGCACGGCGTCGCAGACCTGCTTGGCCCAGGAGTCCAGCTTCTCGTTGCCGTCGTCGCCGCCGCAGCCCGACAGCGCCAGTACCAGTACCGCACCGCCGGACAGTGCGGCCGCGAGCTTCTTGTTCACCGGTTTGGTCCCTTCCATGGCTCTCTCGGCCCCGGAACTTACACGCCAGATGCACGGCAACCGCACGCCGAACGTCTATTAAGACCTTTTTGTAACCTTTTGCACCAAGAGAGAGAAGGCTCACGCGTGATCGTCTCCCCACGCAGAGCGGGCGGGCGACGCGCCAACGCGCACCGCCCGCCCGCACCTTGAGCTGGGGCTCCTCGGTCCTCCCTACGAAACCACCGCCGGATCGGCCGAATTGGGCTTCGGCTCGGCGTTGCCTTCGTCACCCATGGCGATTCCGCGCCGCTTTGACACGTACACCGCCCCGGCGATCACCAGGAACGCGAGGACCGCGATCAGGATCCGCACCCCCACGCTCTCGTCCGGGCCGTAGGAAAACCTGATCACCGCGGGCGCGATGAGCAGCGAGACCAGGTTCATGACCTTCAGCAGCGGGTTGATCGCCGGGCCGGCGGTGTCCTTGAAGGGGTCGCCGACGGTGTCGCCGATCACGGTCGCCGCGTGCGCCTCGCTGCCCTTGCCGCCGTGGTGGCCGTCCTCGACGAGCTTCTTGGCGTTGTCCCAGGCGCCACCGGAGTTGGCGAGGAACACCGCCATGAGCGTGCCCGCGCCGATCGCGCCCGCCAGGAACGCGCCCAGCGGCCCGACACCGAGCGTGAACCCGATGAAGATGGGCGCCATCACGGCCAGCAGCCCCGGCGTGGCGAGCTCGCGCAGGGCGTCCCTGGTGCAGATGTCGACGACTTTGCCGTACTCCGGTTTCTCGCTGTAGTCCATGATTCCGGGCCTCTCGCGGAACTGCCGCCGCACCTCGAAGACCACGGAACCCGCCGACCGCGACACGGCGTTGATCGCCAGCCCCGAGAAGAGGAAGACGACCGCCGCGCCCGCGATGAGACCCACGAGGTTGTTGGGCTGCGAGATGTCCATCATCAGGCTCATCGGGGCGCCCTCACCGCTGAGCTTCTCCCCCACGTCCCGCGCGCCGGTGATGATCGCGTCGCGGTACGACCCGAACAGCGCCGCCGCCGCCAGCACGGCCGTGGCGATCGCGATGCCCTTGGTGATCGCCTTCGTGGTGTTGCCGACCGCGTCCAGGTTGGTGAGCACCTGCGCGCCCGCGCCCTCGACGTCGCCGGACATCTCCGCGATGCCCTGCGCGTTGTCGGAGACCGGCCCGAAGGTGTCCATCGCGACGATCACACCCACCGTGGTGAGCAGACCGGTGCCGGCCAGCGCCACCGCGAACAGCGCCAGCATGATCGACGTACCACCGAGCAGGAACGCCCCGTACACGCCCAGTCCGATCAACAGGGCTGTGTAGACGGCCGATTCGAGACCGACGGAGATTCCGGCGAGGACGACGGTGGCCGGGCCGGTGAGCGAGGTCTTGCCGATGTCCCGGACGGGCCGGCGGGTGGTCTCCGTGAAGTAGCCGGTCAGTTGCTGGATCAGGGCGGCCAGCACGATGCCGATGGCCACCGCGACGAGCGCGAGGACCCGGGGGTCGCCGTCCTTGCCCAGGATCGCCGCGTCGGTGACGCCGTCCAGCTCCGAGTACTTCCCCGGCAGGTAGACATAGACGGCCACCGCCACCAGCACGAGCGAGATCACCGCGGAGATGAAGAACCCGCGGTTGATGGCGCTCATGCCGCTGCGGTCGGAGCGCCTCGGCGCGACCGCGAAGATGCCGATCATCGCCGTGATCACACCGATGGCCGGCACCAGGAGCGGGAAGCCGAGCCCCGCGTCACCGAAGGCCGCCGAACCGAGGATCAGCGCGGCCACCAGCGTCACGGCGTACGACTCGAAGAGGTCGGCCGCCATGCCCGCGCAGTCGCCGACGTTGTCGCCCACGTTGTCGGCGATGGTCGCGGCATTGCGCGGGTCGTCCTCCGGAATGCCCTGCTCGACCTTGCCGACAAGGTCGGCGCCGACGTCGGCGGCCTTGGTGAAGATGCCGCCGCCGACCCTCATGAACATCGCGATCAGCGCGGCACCCAGGCCGAAGCCCTCCAGCACCTTCGGTGCGTCGGCCGCGTACACCAGCACCACGCAGGCCGCGCCCAGCAGACCGAGGCCCACCGTGAACATGCCGACCACGCCGCCCGTGCGAAATGCGATCTTCATCGCTTTGTGCGAGACGGCGGTCAGATCCCTTTCCGGCTCGCCCGCCGCCGGAGTGGCCTCACGGGCCGCCGCGGCGACCCGCACATTGCTGCGTACGGCGAGCCACATGCCGACATAGCCGGTGGCCGCCGAGAACGCCGCTCCGATCAGGAAGAACACCGACCGTCCGGCCCGCTGATTCCAGTCGTCAGCGGGCAGCAGCATGAGCAGGAAGAACACGACCACGGCGAATACGCCGAGCGTGCGCAGCTGACGGGCCAGATAGGCGTTGGCGCCTTCCTGGATCGCGGCCGCGATCTTCTTCATGCCGTCGGTGCCCTCACCGGCCGCGAGTACCTGGCGCACCAGGACGCCCGCGACCGCCAGTGCCGCCAGTGCCACGATCGCGATGACCACGACGAGGACGCGGTTGCCATCGGTCAGTACGGCGGCTGCGAGGTCGGTGGGATGGCCCGACTGTTGTGAGAGAAAAAGCCCCGCCATTCGTCCTCCTTGACGCTTGGGCTGAGCTCAAGATGTGGACGGGATTGTAGGTACCGGAACCTGATCAAAACAGAGCGCGATAAACGGAATTGGCCTGATGAAGTAATGCCCTGAAAGCATTCTGGCGCGACCGTGGAGCGCGCGAATGATCGTGAACGAATTCACGCGATGAACGGCACAGGAACTACTGTAAAGGCGACCACTGACACCCGCACATGACGAAGGGCCCCACGGGTGGGGCCCTTCGGATAAGAACGGGTTGCGCGGTGGCCGGTCAGGCCAGGATCGTCGGTGGTGGCGTGGTCGGCCACGTCATCTTGATCGATCCGCCGTGCTCCCCCGCGCTGACCTCCACGTCGTCGACGAGGCCGCTGATGACCGCGAGGCCCATCTCGTCCTCCTCGACTTCCGCGTCGGCGTCGCCCGCGCCGGAGCGACCGCCGGGCACCGCGTGCGGAGCTTCGTCGCCGACCTCGATGGAGAACTGCTTCTCCTCCTCGATCAGCAGCACCTTCACCGGTGCCGAGATCCCGCCGGTCTGATGCAGTCCGACGGCCCGGCTGCAGGCCTCGCCGACAGCGAGCCTGACCTCGTCGAGGACGGCCTCGTCGACTCCGGCCCTGCGCGCCACCGCCGCCGCCACCAGCCGGGCGGTCCTGACATGCTCGGGCAGCGCGCTGAAGCGGAGCTCAACGGTGGCCATGCATCCCCCTCGCAACTACGGGCGTGCTGTCGAGGGGCTCCGGGCCGCCGAAAGCCCGGGCCCCCTCGGTCTTCACTTCTGCCGAACTCGTGCCGCACCGCGGCCGGCCCGGACACGAGGCCCGGGGGCCGGTCTCAGTCGGTGGCCGCAACCGCTTCCTCGACCGAGGTGTGAATCGGGAACACCTTGGTGAGGCCGGTGATGCGGAAGATCTTCAGAATGCGCTCCTGGTTGCAGACCAGGCGCAGGGAGCCCTCATGGGCTCGTACACGCTTCAGGCCGCCGACCAGTACGCCGAGCCCGGTGGAGTCGAGGAAGTCCACGCCCTCCATGTCGACGACAAGGTGGAAACTGCCGTCGTTCACCAGCTCGACCAACTGCTCGCGCAGCTTGGGCGCGGTATATACGTCGATTTCGCCACCGACCCTGACGATCGTGCGATCGCCCATGGTCTCGGTCGACAGGGACAGGTCCACGGATCCTCCAGCACCTTGCTATCGAGCGGTCGCCCTGAGGGCATCTCGGCTTCAGCCCTTGGACGCTTCGCCAGCCGCGATGGCATTCAATCACTTACCGGCAGGCGTGCACGACGCCTTGGCTCCATTGTCCGTCACGCCAGTGACACACTCGGTGCCGATGGCCAAGAATCACCGATCCGATCGAACCCCGACGGACCCCGCCTCCCGGCCCGCGCCCGGCGCGGTCCTGGACCGGCTCGCGTCCGGTCCGGGCAGGGCTTCGCGCATCACTCATACGGAGCACTTGCCCCCGCGTGCGGGTCGGCATGCCGTCTGGCCGGACCGGATCCGCGCGGAGGTCATCTCGGCCGTGCAGGCCGCGGGAATCGAACACCCCTGGGCCCACCAGGCCCGCGCGGCCGAGCACGCCCTGGACGGCGACTCGGTGGTCGTCGCCACCGGTACGGCCTCCGGCAAGTCCCTGGCCTATCTCGTGCCCGTGCTGTCCGCCCTCCTGGACGGAGCCGAGGCCCCGAACGGTCGCGGCGCGACCACCCTCTACCTGGCTCCCACCAAGGCCCTCGCGGCGGACCAGTGCCGCTCGGTGAAGAAACTTTCACATCCTTTGGGCCATTCGGTGCGCCCCGCCGTGTACGACGGCGACACTCCGTTCGAGGAACGCGAGTGGATCCGCCAGTACGCCAACTACGTGCTGACCAACCCGGACATGCTGCACCGCGGCATCCTGCCGTCCCACCCCCGCTGGTCCTCCTTCCTGAAGTCGCTGAGGTACGTCGTCATCGACGAGTGCCACACCTACCGCGGCGTCTTCGGCTCCCACGTCGCACAGGTGCTGCGCCGTCTGCGCCGCCTGTGTGCCCGCTACGGTGCCTCGCCCGTGTTCCTGCTGGCCTCCGCCACCGCCGCCGAGCCCGCGGTGGCCGCCCGCCGCCTGACCGGCCTGCCGGTCGTGGAGGTCGCCGACGACGCCTCCCCGCGCGGTGAACTGGTGTTCGCGCTCTGGGAACCGCCGCTGACGGAGCTGCAGGGCGAGAAGGGCGCCCCCGTCCGCCGCACGGCCACCGCCGAGGCCGCCGACCTGCTGACCGACCTCACCGTGCAGGGCGTGCGCTCGGTCGCCTTCGTCCGGTCCCGGCGCGGTGCCGAGCTGATCTCCGTCATCTCCCAGGAGCGGCTGGCCGAGGTCGACCGGTCGCTGGCCCGGCGTGTCGCGGCGTACCGGGGCGGCTATCTCCCGGAAGAACGCCGCGCACTCGAACGCGCCCTCCATTCGGGTGAACTGCTGGGGCTCGCCGCGACGAACGCCCTCGAACTCGGCATCGACATCTCCGGCCTCGACGCGGTCGTCATCGCCGGCTACCCGGGCACGCGCGCCTCCCTGTGGCAGCAGGCCGGACGGGCCGGACGGTCCGGGCAGGGCGCCCTGGCCGTCCTGGTCGCCCGGGACGACCCCCTGGACACCTTCCTCGTCCACCACCCCGAGGCCCTCTTCGACCAGCCGGTCGAGTCCACGGTCCTCGACCCGGACAACCCCTACGTGCTCGCCCCGCACCTGTGTGCCGCCGCCGCCGAGCTGCCCCTGACGGACGAGGACCTCGACCTGTTCGGCCCGGCCAGCGAAGCCCTGCTGCCGCAGCTGGAGGCCGCGAAGCTGCTGCGCCGCCGCACCAGGGCCTGGCACTGGACCCGCCGCGAGCGCGCCGCCGACCTGACCGACATCCGCGGCGAGGGCGGACGCCCGGTCCAGGTCGTCGAGTCCGGCACGGGCCGGCTGCTCGGCACGGTCGACGCGGGCGCCGCGCACTCGACCGTGCACGAGGGGGCGGTCCACCTCCACCAGGGCCGCACCTACCTCGTGCGGTCGCTGGACCTGGAAGATTCCGTCGCCCTCGTCGAAGAGGCCTCCCCGCCCTATTCCACCGTCGCCCGCGACACCACGTCCATCTCCGTCCTGGAAACCGACATCGAGATCCCCTGGGGCGACGGCCGCCTGTGCTACGGGTCCGTCGAGGTCACCAACCAGGTCGTCTCCTTCCTGCGCCGCCGGCTCATGACCGGTGAGGTCCTGGGCGAGACGAAGCTCGACCTCCCTCCCCGTACGCTGCGCACCCGGGCCGTGTGGTGGACCGTCACCGAGGACCAGCTGGACCGGGCCCGGATCGGCCCGGAGATCCTCGGCGGCTCCCTGCACGCCGCCGAGCACGCGTCCATCGGGATGCTGCCCCTCTTCGCGACCTGCGACCGCTGGGACATCGGCGGCGTGTCGATCCCGCTCCACCCCGACACGCTGCTGCCCACGGTCTTCGTCTACGACGGCCATCCGGGTGGCGCGGGCTTCGCGGAGCGCGCCTTCCACACCGCCCGCACCTGGCTGACCGCCACCCGCCAGGCCATCGCCTCCTGCGAGTGCGACGCCGGCTGCCCGTCCTGCATCCAGTCCCCCAAGTGCGGCAACGGCAACGACCCGCTGCACAAGAGGGGGGCGGTGCGCCTGCTCACCGTGCTGCTGGAGGGGGCACCGGAGGAGAAGGAGCCGGCCGGGGAGGCGGTGGACCGGCCGACGGAAGCGCCGGGGGTGGAAGCGGAGCACCCGCCGGAAGCCGGGGCAGAGCATCCACCGGGGGCCGGGGCGGAGCACCCGCCCGAGGTCGGGGCCGAGCATCCGCCAGAGGTCGGGACGAAGCATCCCCCGGACGCCGGGACGAAGCATCCCCCGGAGGTCGGGGCGGAGCATTCACCGGACGTCACGGTGGGGCATCCGCCCGGCGACCAGGACCCGTCGCCGGGAGACCCGGGTGGGGTGCCGCAGGGCCCGCCCTCGCCCTGACCTCAGCCGTAAACGGCCCCCGTCCCGAGGCCGCCGTCACGTCCGAGATCTCCCCGGCGACCTGGCACCGCACCAGCCGCACGCCCTGGGCCCTGGCCACCCGGCCGGCTCGGGCACAGGCCGCCGTCTCGCCGTCGGCCCAGTGATCCGCCGCCGCCAGCGCCGCGAGGTCCGCTCCACCCGCCGCCCGGTGCCGGACCACGACGGCCTGCCCCAGCGCGAGGACGACACCGAACAGCACGCACAGGACGGCGATCGCCCCCACGCTCCAGACGGTGGCGGACCCCTGGTCCGGGAAGCCGCGCGACGGGTGCTTTACGTGCCCACCGCGCACTCCACGGAGGTCACGGAGTTCCCGAATCCACCGCCCCTCCCCGCGCAGGCACCCCGTCACGTGTCCACCCCCTCTCCCCGGCGATCACGGCGTTCAAGAGCGAGACGCCCCTTCCCGCTCGACCGCCCCTTCCCGCTCGACCGCCCCTGTCCGCGCGGCCACCCCGTCATGTGCCCACCCCCTCCTCCACCGCCGCCACGGCTTCCTCTCGCACCGCGAACGACAGCCCGCGCAGCACCGGCGGCTCGGCCACGACGACCACGCGCACGTGCTCCGCGTCCCGGCGCACCGTCACCTTCGCACCGGGCGGTGCCGCCTCGCGGGCCAGTCGCACCACCGCGCCGGGCGGGTCCTGCCGCGCCGCCGCACGTGCGCCCGTCCGCGCCGCGTCCACGCACTGGATCTGCGCGGCCACGACCAGCAGGCCCCACACCAGCGCCATCGCGAACATCACCAGCACGGGCAGCACCACGGCCGACTCCGCCGTCACGAACCCCCGGTCCCCGCGCCGCTCACATCCGCGCATTGAGGGCTTCCTTCACGATGCTCTGCAGCTCCGAACTGACCGCTCCGCTCGTGACGACCTTGTAAAGCACCACCGCGAACGCCACGGCCGCCACGATGCCCGTCGCGTACTCCGAGGTGACCATCCCCGCGTCCCGCCGCGCCGCACGCATCCCGCGCACCAGGGCTCGCAGCCGTGCCCGCACCATCTGAACCATCTCAACCCCCGTGGGATAGGGCCCGAACTTCTTTCGGGCGCCGCTTACTTGCTTCCGTCGCTCGCTTGCTTCGCCGCCTTACGCACCGCGCTGCGGCTGTCTGATTCGTCCTTGCCTGCGATCGTGCGCCTCTAGCCACCACCTCCTCCGAGCACCCCGCCCGCGAGCCCGATCACCACGGGCAGCACCCCGACCGCGATGAACGCGGGCAGGAAGCACAGCCCGACCGGCGCGCTGACCATGACGCCCGCCCGGCGTGCCCTGGCCGTCGCCGCCCGGGCCCAGTCGGCACGGGCCTCGGCGGCGAGCCGTGCGACCGGTACGGCAGCGGGCAACCCGGTCACGTCGGCCCGTTCGAGCAGCCGTGCCAGCCCTCCGGCCCCGGGCACACCGGCCAACCTCCGCCAGGCCGCCCCTGGTTCGCCGCCCAGCCGCACCTCCGCCGCACCCCGGGCCAGGGCGTCGCCCACCGGCCCGCCCAGGGCCTCACCGACCGCCTGTGCCGCGACCACCGGTCCGGCACCCGCCGCGATGCAGGCGGCCAGCAGGTCGGCGGCGAGGGGCAGTTGCCGTGCCGACTCGGCGAGGTCGAGGGCGCCCGGGTCCGTCCCGGCCGCCGCCTCCTGCCGCAGCCGCCAGCGCCATGTCCCCACCGCCCCGGCCAGGCCGACGGCGAGACCCGCGAGACCACCGACCAGCGCCCACCCGGCGCAGGCGACGCCCACCGGGGCGAGCCAGTTGCGCGCTGCCCGGCGCAAGGCCAGGCGCGGGACGGGAGCGGCGGCCTCCCGGGCGGAAAGCTCCGCCAGTCGTCGCCGAATCCTCCGCCGCAGCCGTGCCTCCAGCACCCACCGCGCCCACCACCCGAGACCGAGCGCGATCCCCATCGCCACCCCCAGCCTGTGGACAACTTCCCCGCTCATACCGCCTCCTCCGCCACCCGGCCCCGCCCCATACCGCTCCCTCCACACCCACGCCACCGCCCGTACTCCCATCGGCACCCGAACCGAAGCCCCCAGGACCACCCGCTCCCTGATCGCCGCCCGCACGGCCCGCCCGAGCCCAGGCCGCCGCTCACACCGCCTCCTCCGCCCCCCGCACGATCCGCAGCACCCACCACACCCCCAGGCCCTCCAGCGCACCTCCGGCGAGCAGGCAGCCCAGGCCCGCCGGGGTGTGCAGCAGGACGTGGAGCGGGTCGGCGCCGAGGGTCGTGCCGATGAGGAGGCCCAGGGCCGGCAGGCCGGCGAGCATCACCGCCGTGGCCCGGGCACCGGCCAACTGGGCTCGCAGGTCGGAGCGTTGGTCCCGTTCGGCGCGCAGCGCGGTGGCCAGCCGGTCGAGCCCGGCCGCGAGCCCGGCGCCCTGGTCCACGGCCACCCGCCAGCACGCCGCGAGTCCCCGCAGCCCTTCGGCACCCGGTTGCCGTGCCGCCGTCGCGAGCGCCTCCGGCACGTCGCCGCCGAAGCGCGCCGCCGCCAGGACCGTCGCCTGCGCGTCCGCGAGGCCTCCGCAGTCCCGCGCGGCCCGCAGCAGTGCCTCACCCGGCTGACGGCCGGCCCGTACCTCCCCGGCCAGCGCCCCGCACAGCGTGATCACGGCGTCGGCCCGCGCATCCCGGTGCCGCCGCGCGCGGCCTGCCAGCCGGGCCCTGCGCAGCAGCGGCACCCCGGCCGCGCCCAGCACGATCGGCAACACCGACGCCCCGAGCACCGCCAGCACCAGCCCGGCCACCGGCGACCACCACTCGGCCGGCAGCCGCCCGGAGACCTGCCGCAGCGCCTCGGCCGTCCACCGCGGTTTGAGCCGTGGCTCGCTCCCGGCGGTTGCGCCGCTCGCGAGCAGCAGTCGCGCCCGTCGCGCCGCCGAGTCCCGCTCGCCCAGCAGCCACACCGCCGCTCCCATGCACGCCACGGCCGCGCCCAGGGACATCTCAGCCGCCCCCGTCATGACCCGCCCCCTTCGTCCCGTCCTCGCCCTGCTCGCTTCCTTCACCTCGGAGCAGCCCCCGCAGCCGCTCCCAGCCCCGCTCCCGGACGAAGGCCGACTCGCCCCACCGCAGCGCCGGCACCGTCCGCACCAGGCCCGTGGGGTCCCGTTCCAGCACGTGCACCTCGGCGATCCGCCGCCGCCCCGCCCGGTCGCGCACGAGGTGCAGCACCACGGAGAGGGCGGCTGCCACCTGGCTGTGCAGCGCGGCCCGGTCGAGCCCGGCAGCCGTGCCGAGTGCCTCCAGCCGGGCCGGCACCTGGGCGGCGGCGTTGGCGTGCACCGTCCCGCAGCCGCCCTCGTGGCCGGTGTTCAACGCGGCCAGCAGATGCACCACTTCGGGTCCGCGCACCTCGCCCACGACCAGCCGGTCGGGTCGCATCCGCAGTGCCTGCCGCACCAGGTCCTCAAGGGTGACGAGGCCCGCGCCCTCCTGGTTGGCGGGTCTGGTCTCCAGCCGCACGACGTGCGGATGATCCGGCCGCAGTTCCGCCGAGTCCTCGGCGAGGACGATGCGCTCGTCCGGCCCGGCGAGTCCCAGCAGGGCGCTCAGCAGAGTCGTCTTGCCGGTCCCCGTGCCGCCGCTGACCAGGAAGGACAGCCGCGCGTCGAGCAGCGCGCGCAGGACGCGGTCGCCGCCCGGCGGGACCGTACCCGCCGCGACCAGCTCGCCCAGCGTGAAGGCACGCGGCCGCACGACCCGCAGCGCAAGACAGGCGCAGTCCACCGCCACCGGCGGCAGCACCGCGTGCAGCCGGGTCCCGTCGGGCAGCCGGGCGTCGACCCACGGGCGGGCGTCGTCCAGACGGCGTCCGGCCACGGCGGCCAGCCGCTGGGCGAGCCGCCGTACGGCCGCCGCGTCGGCGAACCGCACGTCCGTCAGCTCCAGGCCGCCGCCCCGGTCCACCCAGACCCGGTCCGGGCCCGACACCAGCACGTCCGTCACCGACGGATCGGCGAGCAGCGGTTCCAGCGGCCCGCTGCCGACCAGCTCGGACCGCAGCCGCGAGGCCGCTCCCAGTACCTCTGCGTCCCCGAGCACCCGCCCCTGTTCGCGCAGGGCCTGTGCCACGCGCGCGGGCGTCGGTTCGGCGCCGCTCTCGGCAAGCCACCGCCGCACCCCGTCGAGCAGCTTCCCGCCCTCCGGGCCGGCCAGGGTGCTCACGCCGCACCCGCCTCGACGAGCGCCCGCTCCCAGAAGTCCTTGCAGAACCGGGCGAGCGGTCCACGGGGGCGGGCACCCGGCGGTGCCGTGTCCCCGTCCGGGCGCAGCAGCCCCGGGTCCACCGGCACCTCGCCGACGAGGGGCAGTCCGAGCAGCCGGGCCACCTCCCGGTCGTCGAGTCCCGGCGGATACGGCCCACGCACGGCCACCCGCAGGTCCCGCAGGACCATGCCGACCGCGGACGCCACCCGGCCCGCGGCCGCGACGGCCCGCAGCTCGGCGGGCACCACCAGCACACCGACGTCGAGCTGGCCGAGCACCTCGGCGACCCCGTCGTCGATGCGGCGCGGCAGGTCGACCACGACGGTGCCGCCCCGGCGCCGGGCCGCCGCCAGCACCGCGCGCACCGCCTGCGGCGGCACCGCGATCCGGTCGCCGCGGTCCCAGCTGAGCACCCGCAGTGAGTGCAGCTCGGGCAGCGACTCCTCCAGGGCGCCTCCTCCGACCCGTCCGCGCGAGGACGCGAACGCGGGCCAGCGCAGCCCTTCGGCCGTCTCACCGCCGAGGAGTACGTCGAGTCCGCCACCCAGCGGATCGGCGTCCACGAGAAGGGTGCGCAGCCCCTCCCGCGCGGAGGTGACGGCGAGGGCGCACGCGAGCGTGGACGCTCCGGCGCCGCCCCGGCCGCCGATCACCCCCACGGTGAGGGCGGGCCGGCCGACGCCCTCGGCCACGTCGGCGATCCGGTCGATCAGCCACTGCTCACCGTCGGGCAGCATCAACACGTGCTCGGCGCCGATCTCGACGGCCCGCCGCCACACCCCCGAGTCGTCCTGGTCCCGCCCGACCAGAACCACGCCCCTTCGGCGCGCTGCCCCGCGGACCCGACGCGCGGCGTCGTCGCCCACCAGGACCAGCGGCGCGGCCTCCCAGCTGCCTCTGCGCTCGGGCACCCCGTGGTGCACCTCCGGTGTGGCGCCCGCCGCGGCGCACAGGCGCAGCAGGTCGTCGAGGAGTTCGCTGTCCTCGGTGACGATCAGTGGTCCGCCCTGCCGCCCTCCGGCGGCCGGCGGCGGATCGTGTGTGACGGTTCCGGCCACGGTGTCCATCCCCCTTCGCTGCTCGACTCGCGCGACCCCTGCGGCCCCGCGATTCCCGAACGTGGGAAGAACCGGCGGAGCGGCCTCCCTTTGACCGGCCGACAGAAGCCGGCCGAACGCACCCCGGCAATCGGAACCAGCGGTGAACCGGCCACGAGCGAGGTGCGCTGGAATCACGGTGCAGCGATCCCGGAAATCATGTGGATCTTGGTGGAAAACTGTGGATGCCCCGGGGGTTGTGAATATCGCCGTCACCCATACCGGTGACGGCCACAGACGCTCTGTGCGAGATCCACAGAGCCCTCCACAGAGCCCTCCACAGGGCGGTCCACAGAGCAGCCCTGCCGCTACACACAGTGACGGATCATGGGGATGAGAAAGGGGCGGCCACAGCCGCCCCGAGAGCGGCACTCGGGCCGCGAGAAGAGGGAGAAAACCCATCCGGACATGCGACGACCCCCGCCGGGGGGGAGAGCGGGGGTCGTCCCCACGGCCGACTCGGGGGGGGAGGAGTCGGGCCGGGTTAGCACGGTCGCGAACGATCCGTGACTTCCATGGTGTACCCGAGAGCCCTCTCAGGCAAACCCACGCGCCCCACCTTACGCCGAATGGGCTGCCCCTATGCTCAAGGGCGTGGAAAACCACTCCTTGCCCCGCACAGCGGCCTTCTTTGACCTGGACAAGACGGTCATTGCGAAGTCGAGCACGCTCACCTTCAGCAAGTCGTTCTACCAAGGCGGTCTGATCAACCGCAGGGCCGTCTTGCGCACCGCATACGCCCAGTTCGTCTTCCTGGCCGGCGGCGCCGACCACGACCAGATGGAGCGGATGCGCGCCTACCTGTCCGCGCTGTGCCGCGGCTGGAACGTGCAGCAGGTCAAGGAGATCGTGGCCGAGACGCTGCACGACCTGATCGACCCGATCATCTACGACGAGGCCGCCTCCCTCATCGAGGAGCACCACACCGCGGGCCGCGACGTCGTGATCGTGTCCACGTCGGGCGCGGAGGTCGTCGAGCCGATCGGCGAGTTGCTCGGTGCGGACCGGGTGGTGGCGACCCGCATGGTCGTGGGCGACGACGGCTGCTTCACCGGCGAGGTGGAGTACTACGCGTACGGCCCGACGAAGGCCGAGGCCGTCAGGGAGCTCGCGGAGTCCGAGGGGTACGACCTCAGCCGCTGCTACGCCTACAGCGACTCGGCGACCGACGTGCCCATGCTGGAGTCCGTGGGCCACCCCCACGCCGTGAACCCGGACCGCGCGCTGCGCCGCGAGGCACTCGCGCGGGGCTGGCCGATCCTGGACTTCCACCGGCCGGTCCGGCTCAAGCAGCGCCTCCCCGCGTTCTCCGTGCCGCCGCGGCCGGCCCTCGTCGCGGTCGCCGCGATAGGCGCGGCGGCGGCCACCGCGGGACTGGTCTGGTACGCCAGCCGGCGCCGCGCCACGGTCGCCTGAGCCCCACGCGCACACGCGCCCCACGGCTGCGCCAAGTCACGTTCGCGCCCAAAAGTAAAGAAGTGCAGTCCCGACTTCCGCCGACCCGGGGGCAGGAGTACAAAGGAATCAACGGCCCGCGAGACCAAGGACATCCGAGAGGATCACCTTCACAACGCATCCGGCCCCACGGACCGAGCATGAACACCGGGCACCCACGCGACGTCGACCCGTCGATTACGGGCCAGCCGCACCAGGTGACGGGCGAAGTTCCCGGCCTGATGGGCACATATCGAGGACGCTTGGTAACCCGGTGGTCATGCCAGCGGCGGTACGAGCCTTCGTACCGCCGCATCTCTGTGTGTGGTGAGGTTCAGGCCGCTCCGCGCTGGAGCGCCTCGCACACCGCCGTCGACTCGCGCGCCCCCAGTCCGACCGCCCTGCCGCAGTGGGCGATCCAGGCGGACATGCCCTCCGGGGTGCCGGAGACGTACCCGTCGAGGGCCTTCAGGTAGGCCTCGCGGCCCAGCTCGGCGTAACCGACCTCGGCCGGGCAGACCGACTTCGGGTCCAGGCCGCTGCCGACCAGGACGATGCGCTCGGCCGTACGGGCGATCAGGCCGTTGTGGGACGTGAAGGGGCGCAGGGCGAGGAGCTCGCCGTGCACGACCGCGGCCGTGACCAGGGCCGGTGCGGAGCCGCCTGCCATGATCAGCTCCGCCAGCCCTTCCAGCCGGCCGTGCGCCTCGGCCGCGCTCGGCAGCGGCAGGGAGACCAGCGGCTCGTCGACCCGCTCGCCCTCCTGCCGGGGCCGGCCCACCTGGTCGGCCTGGCCGGCGGCCGCCACCAGGTGCAGCCGGGCCAGCACCCGCAGGGGCGACTGCCGCCAGATCGACAGCAGCTGGCCCGCCTCCGCGGTCAGCCGCAGCGCGGCGCCGACGGTGCGGGCCTCGTCGTCGCCGCTGAAGTCCGTGCGCCGCCGCACCTCCTCCAGGGCCCAGTCCGCGCCGGACAGCGCCGCCGAGCCGCGGGCACCGCGCAGGGCGGCCTCGGAGGTGATGGCGTTGCTGCGCCGCCGCATGATCCGGTGCCCGTAGACCCGGTCCACGGCCTTGCGCACGGACTCCACGGAATCGGCCACTCCGGGCAACGCACCCAGGGCCGCGAGGGGATCGGCGGTCGCGCCTGCTGTACTCATGAGTACGACCCTACGCACCCCGGAGCTCCGCCTTGCGGCGGAGTGGCCGGCTTCACGCGCGCGTGCGGTGCCGGGCACGGCGCGCGCGTGGGGTGCCGGGCACGGCACGCGCGCGTGGTGCCGGGCACGGTTACCCGGCCGCCCTTCCCCGCTACTGCACCTTGGCCGCCGGAGCGCCCGGCACGCCCTTCGGGGCCGGGGCGGGCCGTCCGGCCAGGAAGGACGCCCAGCCCTGCTGGGGCGCCTCGCCGACCTTCAGGGTGCGCAACTTCTCCAGCGTGGCCGGGTCCTGGGCGTCGAGCCAGTCCACGAGCTGCCGGAACGACACGCAGCGCACCTCCTCCTTGGTGCACACCGTCTCGATGACCTCCTCGACGGCCCGCATGTAGGTGCCGCCGTTCCAGGACTCGAAGTGGTTGCCGATGATCAGCGGTGCGCGGTTGCCGTCGTAGGCCCGCTGGAAGCCCTGGAGGAGGCCGTCGCGCATCTGGTCGCCCCAGAACTCGTGCATGGCGGGGTTGCCCTGGGTGGTGGTGCCCGACTGGTTGACCATGAAGTTGTAGTCCATGGTGAGCTGCTCGAAGGAGTGGCCGGGGAACGGCACCAGCTGCATGGACAGGTCCCACAGACCCTGCGTGCGCTTGGGCCAGACCTGGTTGGTGACGCCGCTCGTGTCGTAGCGGAAGCCCAGGTCGCGGGCCGCCTTCATGAAGTTGCGCTGGCCTTCGAGGCAGGGGGTGCGGGCGCCGATGAGTTCCTTGTCGTAGTCGAAGGGCAGTGGCGGGGCGTTCGTCATGCCGGTGTTGGTCTTCCAGGTCTTCACGAACTGCTTGGCCTGGTCGATCTCGTCCTTCCAGTCCATCACCGACCACTCGCCGACCCCGCCGCCACTGCCACAGAAGTGGCCGTTGAAGTGGGTGCCGATCTCGTTGCCCTCCAGCCACGCCAGCCGCAGCTGTTTCACGGTGGCGGCGATGCCGCGGCGGTCGTTGAAGCCGATGTCGGAGCGGCCCGGGGAGTGCTGGG
The DNA here is from genome assembly GCF_040303825.1 of Streptomyces sp. NPDC094143. Lineage (NCBI taxonomy): Bacteria > Bacillati > Actinomycetota > Actinomycetes > Kitasatosporales > Streptomycetaceae > Streptomyces > Streptomyces sp. NPDC094143. The sequence continues at coordinate 141,190 of NZ_JBEOTZ010000008.1, read as the reverse complement.
GCGGCCGGTACAGGTCCCGCTTCTCCTCCGGCAGCAGGTACACGCCGCTCAGGAAGTACGTCATGGTCGCGTTGTTCTCCCGGGCGACCTTGCGGAAGTGGGAGAACAGCTTCTGGCTGTCCTCACCGGCGCCGTCCCAGGAGAACACGACGAACTGCGGGGGCTTCTGGCCGGGCCGCAGCCGCTCCGGTCTGGGCAGGTGGGGCTGGGCGCCGGTGTAGGCGGTGGAGCCGTCCCCGATCAGCCGGACCATGCTCTTCGGGGCCTGGGCTGGCTTCGCCTTGGAGGGCTCGGGGGCGGCGGCTTGGCGGGGGGTGCCGATCCCGCAACCGGCGAGCGACGCGGCGCAGACAGCGGCGATCACGGAGCCCGCGGCGATCCTGTGGGTGGCGGCCATGTTCCGTCCACCTTCTTCCTTCTCTCGGGTGCCGACAGCGCCGCCAAAGTCGCACGGGACGGAGAAGGAATTTGTACGACAAGCCGATGGAATAGCCACTTCACTCTTCGGAGTGATTTATCCGCCCATTTGCCCGTAAAGTCTATGCTCGCCCTTTACCCTGCATTACGATCCGTTTACCGAGCGTTGATTTCTCCCGCCGAAATACGCCGTGACCCACGGCCGCGACCGATCCCCGCCCCGAGCGGGACCCCAGTCACGCGACCGCGCAGCCCCGGAGGAGACGGGAAACCATGTCAGCCTGCGTCCCCACACGTGCCGCCGACCCGCACCGGACCGAGCGCACTCATCCACCCCACAGCCCGCCGTCGAACGGCCCCCGACGCTTCCGCATCGCGGGTGCCGACGTGTCGGCCTCGATCGCGGTCTTCCTGATCGCCCTGCCCCTGTCCCTGGGCATCGCCCTCGCCACCGGCGCCCCGCTCCAGGCCGGCCTCGTCGCCGCCGCCGTGGGCGGACTCGTCGCCGGGCGGCTCGGCGGCTCCCCGCTCCAGGTGAGCGGCCCCGCCGCCGGGCTCACCGTCGTCACCGCCGACCTCATCCAGCGCTACGGCTGGCGGACGACCTGCGCCATCACCGTCCTCGCCGGCCTCGCCCAACTCGGGCTCGGATGCCTGCGCGTGGCCCGTGGCGCCCTGGCCGTCAGCCCCGCCATCGTGCACGGCATGCTCGCCGGCATCGGTGTCACCATCGCCGTCGCCCAGCTGCACATCGTGCTCGGCGGCACCCCGCAGAGCTCCGTCCCGGACAACCTGCGCGCGCTGCCCGCCCAGTTGGCGCAGATGCGCCCCGCGTCGGTGTCGGTCAGCGCGCTGACGCTGGCGCTGCTGCTGCTCTGGCCGAGACTGCCCGGGCGGGCCGGGCGTCTGCTGCGCAAGATCCCGGCCGCGCTCATCGCGGTCGCCGGAGCCACCGCGGCCGCCGCCCTGGCCGGACTGCGCCTGCCCAAGGTCGACCTGCCGTCCTGGAGCAACCACGCCCTGGCCGGACTGCCCGAGGGCCCCGTACTCGGCCTCGTGGCCGCCGTGTTGACCACCACGCTGGTGTGCAGCGTGCAGTCGCTGCTCGGTGCGGTTGCCGTGGACAAGCTGGTGGCCGGCCGCCCCGGCCTGCCCGCCGGAGTCGGGCGCTCCGACCTCGACCGGGAGCTGCTCGGGCAGGGCGCCGCCAACATCGTCTCCGGCTCGCTCGGCGGCCTGCCCATCGCCGGCGTGGCCGTGCGGACGACGGCGAACGTGAACGCGGGCGCGGTGAGCCGGAACTCCACGATGCTGCACGGCGTTCTCGTAGTGGTCGCCACGCTGCTGATGGTCCCCGTCCTGGAGCTCATCCCGCTCGCCTCGCTCGCCGCCCTGGTGATGTCCGTCGGCATCCAGATGGTGTCCCTGAACCACATCCGCACGGTCACGCGCCACCGAGAGGTATGGGTCTACGCCGTCACGACCCTGGGCGTGGTCTCCCTCGGCGTCCTCCAGGGCGTCGCCCTGGGCATCGCCATGGCCGTGGCCGTCGCCCTGCACCGCCTCACCCGCACCCGCATCACGCACGACGAGAGGGAAGGAGTCCACCACGTACACGTCAGAGGACAGTTGACGTTCCTCGCGGTGCCGCGGCTCAGCCGGGCCCTGCATCTCGTGCCCCACGGTGCGGACACCGTCGTCGAACTCGACGGGTCGTTCATGGACCACGCGGCGTACGAGACGCTGCAGGACTGGCAGAAGACGCACAGCGCGCAGGGCGGCACCGTCGAGATCACCGGCCGGCACCCCGGCACGCGCATCTCCGAACCCTCCGCCATCGCCGACTGCCGCTGCCGGCCCTGGACGGCCTGGCGCAACCACCAGTGCGAAGGCCCTCAGTCCACACCCCCGCACGAGAAGAACGCGGACGGGCCGGACGGCCCCGAACCGGATGCCGCGGGCAATGGCGCCGGCCGTGGGGACGATCTGGCGCGTGGCATCAGCGCCTTCCAGCGCAACACCGCGCCCCTGGTGCGCACTGAGCTGGCCCGGCTGGCGCGCGAGGGACAGCGGCCGTCGCAGCTCTTCCTCACCTGCGCCGACTCACGACTGGTCACGTCGATGATCACCTCCAGTGGTCCGGGCGACCTGTTCGTCGTGCGCAACGTGGGCAACCTCGTCCCGCGCCCGGGCGAGGAGAGCGGCGACGACTCCGTGGCGGCCGCGATCGAGTACGCCGTGGACGTGCTGGGCGTACGGTCCGTCACGGTGTGCGGGCACTCGGGCTGCGGCGCCATGCAGGCACTTCTGGGCTCCGAACCCGGAGGCACCCGGACCCCCTTGGAGCGGTGGCTGCGGCACGGACGTCCCAGCGTGGAGCGCATGGCCGACGGCAGCCGGCCCTGGGGCAGTCTGGCCGGCCGGGCGCCCGAGGACCCGGTCGAGCAGCTCTGCCTGATCAACGTGGTCCAGCAGCTGGAGCACCTGCGCGCCCACGACTCGGTGGCCCGGGCCCTCGAGGAGGGCAGGCTGGAGCTGCACGGGATGTACTTCCACGTGGGCGAGGCCGAGTCGTACCTGCTCACCGACCCGGACGGCGGCGGCGCCTTCGACCGGGTCCGGGAGGCAGACCTGACGGCGTGATCCGTCGGCCGGTGACCGGCGTGAGCCGGCCAGCCGGGCAGCGCCAGTTGAGCAGCGCGAGTTGGGCAGGGTGGGCGGCCCCCTCATCAAGGGGACACCCACCCTGCCCCGCCAAGCCCGGGGGCCCGGGCCCCCGGGCCGGGACTCGGGCCTCACCCACCCGGCATCCACCGCGTGACCCCCGTTACATCCGCTGAACTTTCCCTGGTCGGCGTCCGTGGGTACGGATGACCCCGGCCGCCGACACCACCGCCGGACAGGTCTAAACCAATCGGCGGTCGGCCCTTGTCATCGCACCCCCGGGTCTGATGAGCTGTGGCCTGGGACACAACGGACACCCTGGGAAAGGCAGATGCCGTGAGCAACGAAAGCCTGGCCAACCTGCTCAAGGAAGAGCGCAGGTTCGCACCCCCCGCCGACCTGGCCGCGAACGCCAACGTCACCGCGGAGGCGTATGAACAGGCCAAGGCTGACAGGCTCGGCTTCTGGGCCGAGCAGGCCCGTCGGCTGACGTGGGCCAAGGAGCCCACCGAGACGCTCGACTGGTCGAACCCGCCGTTCGCCAAGTGGTTCAAGGACGGCGAGCTCAACGTCGCCTACAACTGCGTCGACCGGCACGTGGAGGCCGGGCACGGCGACCGGGTCGCCATCCACTTCGAGGGCGAGCCCGGCGACAGCCGCGCGATCACCTACGCCGAACTCAAGGACGAGGTCTCCAGGGCGGCCAACGCGCTGCTGGAGCTGGGAGTTCAGGCCGGGGACCGGGTCGCCGTCTACATGCCGATGATCCCGGAGACGGCGATCGCGATGCTGGCCTGCGCCCGGATCGGCGCCGCCCACTCGGTCGTCTTCGGCGGGTTCTCCTCGGACGCGCTCGCCACCCGTATCCAGGACGCCGACGCGCGCGTGGTCATCACCTCCGACGGCGGTTACCGGCGCGGCAAGCCGTCCGCGCTCAAGCCGGCCGTGGACGAGGCCGTGGCGAAGGCGGGCAACGTCGACCACGTCCTGGTCGTCCGCCGCACGGGCCAGGAGGTCGCCTTCACCGAGGGCCGCGACGTGTGGTGGCACGACCTGGTGGGCCGGCAGAGCGCGGAGCACACTCCGCAGGCGTTCGGCGCCGAGCACCCGCTGTTCATCCTCTACACCTCGGGCACCACGGGGAAGCCGAAGGGCATCCTGCACACCTCCGGCGGCTACCTCACCCAGACCGCCTACACCCACCACGCCGTCTTCGACCTCAAGCCGGACACCGACGTCTACTGGTGCACGGCCGACGTCGGCTGGGTCACCGGCCACTCGTACATCGTCTACGGGCCGCTGGCCAACGGCGCGACGCAGGTCATGTACGAGGGCACGCCCGACACCCCGCACCAGGGCCGCTTCTGGGAGATCGTCCAGAAGTACGGCGTGACGATCCTCTACACGGCGCCGACCGCGATCCGCACGTTCATGAAGTGGGGCGACGACATCCCCGCCAAGTTCGACCTGTCGAGCCTGCGCGTACTGGGCTCGGTGGGCGAGCCGATCAACCCCGAGGCGTGGATCTGGTACCGCAAGAACATCGGCGGCGACCGCACCCCGATCGTCGACACCTGGTGGCAGACCGAGACCGGCGCGATGATGATCACCCCGCTGCCGGGCGTGACCGCCACCAAGCCCGGCTCCGCGCAGACGCCGCTGCCCGGCATCTCCGCGACGGTCGTCGACGACGAGGCCAACGAGGTGCCCAACGGCGGTGGCGGCTACCTGGTGCTGACCGAGCCGTGGCCGTCGATGCTGCGCACCATCTGGGGCGACGACCAGCGGTTCATCGACACGTACTGGTCACGCTTCGAGGGCAGGTACTTCGCCGGTGACGGCGCCAAGAAGGACGACGACGGCGACATCTGGCTGCTCGGCCGGGTCGACGACGTCATGCTCGTCTCCGGGCACAACATCTCCACCACCGAGGTCGAGTCCGCGCTGGTCTCCCACCCCTCGGTCGCCGAGGCGGCCGTGGTCGGCGCGGCGGACGAGACGACCGGGCAGGCGATCGTCGCGTTCGTGATCCTGCGCGGTACGGCCGCCGAGACCGAGACGCTGGTCGACGAGTTGCGCGCGCACGTCGGCAGCACGCTCGGCCCGATCGCCAAGCCGAAGCGGATCCTGCCGGTGGCGGAGCTGCCCAAGACCCGCTCCGGCAAGATCATGCGCCGTCTGCTCCGGGACGTCGCCGAGAACCGCCAGCTCGGTGACGTCACCACGCTGACGGACTCCACGGTCATGGACCTCATCCAGGCCAAGCTGCCGGCCGCGCCCAGCGAGGACTGATCAGCCGCGGGCATGGCGGAAGCCACGGAGGGCACCCGACGGCCGGACCGCCGGGTGCCCTGCGCACGCCTGCGGCGCAGATCAGGGGATGCGGGGGACCACACCCTTAGCTAGGGTAAGAAAAACAAGTGCTCCATGGTGCGCCGGGAAGTCTGGTCGGCATGCGTTCAGTCCTGCCCACCGACCGGAGGTCTCCCTCGTGACCGCGCCCCGCTCCAGCACCCCCCGCAAGGTCTTCGGACGGCTCTCGCTCCCCGAGCGGACCTATGTGGCGGAGGCGCTGCGCACCGAGACGGTCGGCGGGGTGCTGCTGCTGGCCGCCGCGGTCGGCGCGCTGCTCTGGGCGAACATCCCCGGACTGCGTGACAGCTACGAGAGCGTCGCCCACTTCCACTTCGGCCCCGCCGCCCTCGGCCTCGACCTGTCGGTCGCGCACTGGGCCGCCGACGGACTGCTCGCCATCTTCTTCTTCGTCGCCGGCATCGAACTCAAGCGCGAACTCGTCGCCGGTGATCTGCGCGACCCGAAAGCCGCCGCGCTCCCGGTCGTCGCCGCCCTGTGCGGCATGGCCGCACCGGCGCTCGTCTACACCCTCACCAGCGTCACCGGCGGCGGCTCCCTGGCCGGCTGGGCCGTGCCGACCGCCACCGACATCGCCTTCGCGCTCGCCGTGCTCGCGGTCATCGGCACGTCCCTGCCGAGCGCGCTGCGGGCCTTCCTGCTCACACTCGCCGTCGTCGACGACCTCTTCGCGATCCTGATCATCGCCGTGTTCTTCACGGACGGTCTGGACTTCGCCGCGCTCGGCGGTGCCGTGGCGGGCCTGGTGGTCTTCTGGCTGCTGCTGCGCGGCGGCGTACGCGGCTGGTACGTGTACGTGCCGCTGGCGCTCGTGATCTGGGCGCTGATGTACAACAGCGGCGTCCACGCCACCATCGCCGGTGTCGCCATGGGCCTGATGCTGCGCTGCCACCGCCGGGAGGGTGAGGACCACTCCCCCGGCGAGCGCATCGAGCACCTCGTCCGGCCCCTGTCGGCGGGACTGGCCGTACCGCTGTTCGCGCTGTTCAGCGCGGGTGTCGCCATCTCCGGCGGTGCGCTCGCGAAGGTGTTCACCACGCCGGAGACCCTCGGGGTCGTGCTCGGGCTCGTCGTCGGCAAGGCGCTCGGCATCTTCGGCGGGACCTGGCTGACGGCCCGTTTCACCCGGGCCTCGCTCAGCGAGGACCTCGAATGGGCGGACGTCTTCGCCGTGGCGAGCCTCGCCGGCATCGGCTTCACCGTCTCGCTGCTCATCGGGGAACTGGCCTTCGACGGCGACCAGGCCATGACCGGCGCGGTCAAGGCGGCGGTGCTGATGGGCTCACTGGTCGCCGCGGTCCTCGCGACCGTCCTGCTGAAGATCCGCAACGCCAAGTACCGCCGCCTGTGGGAGGAAGAGGAGCGCGACGAGGACGCCGACGGCATCCCGGACATCTACGAGGAGGACGACCCGGCGTACCACCTGCGCCTGGCCGACCGCTACGAACGCAAGGCCGCCGAGCACCGCAGAATCGCCCAGGAGAAGGCAGCAGCGCGCCACGGGCTTGCCGAAGTGCCGGGCGGGGCAGGCGATGACGGCGACGGTCCGGCATGATCTGACGAGACGGTACAAAAAACGGGACCGTACGCAGTCAGGCCCTACGCAGTCGCACGACTGCGGCGAGTCAGGCACAGGACGCGGAAATCGGACCGTACGCAGAAGAGGGAGACCGCGATGAGCGCACCCGACGGCAGCCCGGTCGGCGCCGAACGCAGCATCGGCCAGCTGTTCGCCTCGGCGACGGCGGAAATGTCGGCGCTGGTGCACGACGAGATCGCGCTGGCGAAGGCCCAGCTCAAGCAGGACGTCAAGCGCGGCGCCACCAGCGGCGGCGCCTTCTCGCTGGCCGGCGCGGTGCTGATCTTCTCCCTGCCGATGCTGAACTTCGCGCTGGCGTACGGCATCCGCACCTGGAGCGACTGGAACCTCGCGGTCTGCTTCCTGCTGTCCTTCGCGGCGAACGTGCTGATCGCGGGCGTCCTGGCGCTGGTCGGCGTGGCCTTCGCGAAGAAGGCCAAGAAGGGCAAGGGCCCGCAGAAGGTCGCCGCCTCGATGAAGCAGAGCGCGGTCGTGCTGCAGAAGGCCAAGCCGCACCCGCGTCCGGAGCTCACCCAGGACCGGGTCCCCGAGGCCATCGAGGCTGTGGCACGCTCGTCGTCATGACGGACCCCGCCCCCGCCCCGGCACAACCGGCCTCGGCCGTGCTCCTGGACGGCCCCTGGAGCCACCGCGACGTCGCCGCCAACGGCGCCCGCTTTCACATCGCCGAGCTGGGCGACGGGCCACTGGTGCTGCTGCTGCACGGTTTCCCGCAGTTCTGGTGGACCTGGCGGCACCAGCTGGTGGCGCTCGCCGACGCGGGCTTCCGGGCCGTCGCGATGGACCTGCGCGGTGTCGGGGGCAGCGACCGCACGCCGCGCGGCTACGACCCCGCCAACCTGGCGCTCGACGTCACCGGGGTCATCCGCTCGCTCGGCGAGCCGGACGCCGCGCTGGTCGGCCACGACCTGGGCGGATACCTGGCGTGGACGGCCGCCACGATGCGCCCCAAGCTGGTGCGGCGGCTCGCGGTCGCCTCCATGCCGCACCCGAGGCGCTGGCGCGCGGCCATGCTGCGGGACGTCAAGCAGACCCGCGCCGGTTCACACATCTGGGGGTTCCAGCGGCCCTGGATCCCGGAACGTCAGCTCACCGCCGACGACGGGGCGCTGGTGGCCGAGCTGATCCATGAGTGGTCCGGGCCGCGCCCGCCGGAGGAGGAGGCGCTGGAGAACTACCGCCGCGCCATGTGCATCCCCTCGGCGGCGCACTGCGCGGTCGAGCCGTACCGCTGGATGGTGCGCTCCCTGGCCCGCCCGGACGGCATCCAGTTCAACCGGCGGATGAAGCGGCCGGTGCGCGTGCCGACGCTCCATCTGCACGGCTCGCTCGACCCCGTGCTGCGCACCCGCAGCGCGGCCGGCTCCGGCGAGTACGTCGAAGCCCCCTACCGCTGGCGGCTGTTCGACGGTCTCGGCCACTTCCCGCACGAGGAGGACCCGGTCGCCTTCTCGTCCGAGCTCATCAACTGGCTGCGGGATCCCGAACCCGACCGGTGACCGCACGACCCCGCCCCGCACGGCCCGTCTGAACGCTTGTCCTACGAACGGCCACTTGCCCGGCGCATAGGCCAATTGGGCCCGCCGGAGGCGGTTATCGACCATGGGGCCGGGGCACACGTCGGGGTATGGGCTGGACGCACGACTACAGTGACGCAACCCGCAGTCGCCGCTCGGCGAGCGGTACGAACCCCCACCAGCGAAGCGGTGCACCGCAGATGGTGACCGCCGATCCCAGGGTGGGGATCCCGCGCATCCTTCGTCGCCGGGCCCGCTGGGTCTCCGTACGTCTGCGCCACACACGCGACTGAGGCGTCACCCGCGCGAGTGACGCCCGCCATCTGCCGCCCCGCCGCCCGGTGCCTCGGCGCCGCGCCTAGAGCGCGCAGCTGTCGCTGCCCACCTGCTGGTTGGCGGTGCGGCCCTTGGTGATGTCGTCCTGGATCTCGTCGACGGTCAGCGCGTATCCCGTCTCGGCGTCGTCGAGGGACTTGGCGAACACCACGCCGTAAACCTTGCCGTCGGGCGTGAGGAGCGGGCCGCCGGAGTTGCCCTGGCGGACGGTCGCGTAGAGGGAGTACACGTCGCGGCGGACCGTGCCGCGGTGGTAGATGTCCGGGCCGTTGGCCGTGATGCGTCCCCGCACGCGTGCGGCCCGCACGTCGTACGCGCCGTTCTCCGGGAAGCCCGCGACGATCGCGCTGTCGCCGCTGCTCGCGTCGCCGGAGGTGAACCGCAGCGCGGGCGCCTTGAGGTCCGGCACGTCCAGGACGGCGATGTCGCGCCGCCAGTCGTAGAGCACGACCTTGGCGTCGTACTTCCTGCCCTCGCCGCCTATCTGCACGGTGGGCTCGTCGACACCGCCCACCACGTGCGCGTTGGTCATGACGCGGCGGCCGGAGAAGACGAAGCCGGTGCCCTCCAGGACCTTGCCGCAACTCGGGGCCGTGCCCATGACCTTGACGATGGAGCGCTGGGCGCGGGTCGCCACCGGGCTGTCCGCCAGGGCCGGGTCGGGCGGCTGGACGTCGGTGATCGGCTCGTTCGCGAACGGGCTGAAGACCTGCGGGAAGCCGTTCTGCGCGAGGACGGAGGAGAAGTCCGCGAACCAGGTGGCGGCCTGGTCCGGCAGCGCCTGCGAGACGCCGAGCAGCACCTTGGAGTTGCGGACCTCCTTGCCGAGCGTCGGCAGGGTCGTGCCCGCGAGGGCCGAGCCGATCAGCCAGGCGACCAGGAGCATCGCCACGACGTTGACCAGGGCGCCGCCGGTGGCGTCCAGCGCCCGGGCCGGGGACCAGGTGATGTGCCGGCGCAGCTTGTTGCCGAGGTGGGTGGTGAGGGCCTGGCCGACGGAGGCGCAGACGATGACGACGACGACCGCCACGACGGCCGCGGTCGTGCTCACCTCCGCGTTGTCCGTGAGCGCGTCCCAGATGACGGGCAGCACATAGACGGCGACGAGGCCACCGCCCAGGAAGCCGATCACCGACAGGATGCCGACGACGAACCCCTGGCGGTACCCCACGACCGCGAACCACACGGCGGCGACCAGCAACAAGATGTCCAGCACGTTCACGAAGGCCACCCTGTCATGCGCGCCAGTCGAGCGGGACCTGCTTCTCGGGGTCCCAGGGCCGCTCCCAGCCCGCGTAGTGCAGCAGCCGGTCGATGATTCCGGCCGTGAAACCCCACACAAGGGCCGATTCGACCAGAAATGCCGGGCCGCGGTGGCCGCTCGGGTGGACCGTGGTGGCCCTGTTCGCCGGGTTCGTGAGATCCACCACGGGGACGGTGAAGACCCTGGCGGTCTCGTTCGGATCGACGACGCCGACCGGGCTGGGCTCGCGCCACCAGCCCAGCACCGGCGTCACGACGAAGCCGCTGACCGGGATGTACAGCCGGGGCAGGACGCCGAAGAGCTGGACACCGGCGGGGTCTAGGCCGGTCTCCTCCTCCGCCTCGCGCAGGGCGGCGCGCAGCGGGCCGTCACCGCGCGGGTCACCGTCCTCCGGGTCGAGGGCGCCGCCGGGGAACGAGGGCTGGCCGGCATGCGCGCGCAGGGAGCTCGCGCGCTCCATGAGGAGCAGCTCGGGCCCGCGCTCGCCCTCCCCGAAGAGGATCAGCACGGCGGACTGCCGCCCCGCGCCGTCCGCCGGCGGCAGGAAGCGGCTGAGCTGCGTCGGCCGGATCGTCTCCACGGCACGCGCCACCGGCTCCAGCCAGGCCGGCAGGCCCTCCTTGCTCACCGTCACCGGCCCGCCCTGTGTGCCGCTCGCCCGCGTCATCGCCACCCCCGTCGTCCTGCCGCTTCCAACGCCCGGCACCCCCGAGATCGTTCCGGAACGGCCCGCGATCCACCGTCCGGGGGGCTCGCGGAGCGGCCGGGGGGGCGCACGGAACGCAACCGGCGCCTCGCCCGATCCCCGCCACGCCGTCGCACCGGCTCCGCGCACCGGCGCACGCGATCACCGGCACGCCCGATCGCCTGGGCCCTGCCGCTGCCCGGACCGGTCCGGCCACTGCCCGGACGGGTCCGGCCGCTGCCCGGGCAACCAGTGCCGCTCCTCAGGCGGGCCCTGCCGCTGTTCGGGTAGGCCCTGTCGCCGTGCTCGGCGCTGTTCGGGTGCCTCATCCGGCCCCCAGGGGCGGGGCCGGTTTGCCGCCCGCGTCCAGGTAGGCCTGCGGGGGCCGCAGCCGCTGGCCGGGGAAGCCGCCCTTCTCGTACTTGAGGAGCTTCTTCGCCTTCTCCGGGTCGGTCTCGCCCTCCCCGTACGCCGGGCAGAGCGGCGCGATCGGGCAGGCGCCGCACGCGGGCTTGCGGGCGTGGCAGATGCGGCGGCCGTGCCAGATGACGTGGTGCGAGAGATCCGTCCAGTCGCTCTTCGGGAAGAGTGCGCCGATCGCGGCCTCGATCTTGTCCGGGTCGGTCTCGGCGGTCCACTGCCAGCGGCGCACCAGGCGCTGGAAGTGCGTGTCGACGGTGATGCCGGGGCGCCCGAAGGCGTTGCCGAGCACGACGAACGCGGTCTTGCGGCCGACGCCGGGCAGCTTGACCAGGTCCTCCAGCCGGCCGGGCACCTCCCCGCCGAAGTCCTCCACCAGGGCCTTGGAGAGCCCTATGACCGACTTGGTCTTGGCCCGGAAGAAGCCGCACGGGCGGAGGATCTCCTCCACCTCCTCCGGGTTGGCGGCGGCGAGGTCCTCGGGGGTGGGGTACCTGGCGAAGAGGGACGGCGTCGTCTGGTTGACGCGCAGGTCGGTGGTCTGCGCGGACAGCACCGTGGCGACGACGAGCTGGAAGGGGTTGTCGAAGTCCAGCTCGGGGTGGGCGTACGGGTAGACGTCGGCGAGCTCGCGGTTGATCCGGCGGGCCCGGCGCACCAGCGCCGTGCGCGACTCACCGATCGGCGGGTGGACGACCGCCCTGGCGGGGGCGGCGCCCTCGACCCGGGCGGTGGCCTTCTTGGGCGCGACCGTGACCTTCTTGGCAACGGGAGCCTTCTTCACAGCTGCCTTCCTCACAGCTGCCTTCTTCACGGAAACCGCTTTCTTCGCGGGCGCCGCCCTCTCCACAGAGGCCGCTTTCTTCGCAGAAGCCGCCTTCTGCGCGGATCCGGCTTTCCTCGCAGAGGCGGCCGTCGCCTCCCCTGTCGCTTTCGCCGTTTTCCTACCGCCATCGGGGCTCTGTTCGCCCACGGCGGAATCGCGACGTACAACCACCCGCGCAGCCCCCTCGGCCTGTGCTCTCACCGGCGATTTGGACACCCGGCCAGCCTAAGGCCAGGCACCGTCATCCGCCCCGGCCCTCGAAGACCGGCGCCCAATTGGACCCCTGCCGCGTACCCCGGGACCCCTGTGCGGCATCCTTGTGACAGATCACACTGTTTGGACCGTCCGGCAAAATGGGCACCACGGTCCCCTGGTACGCGGGGGAGCAAGATCCCCTGAGCAGGTCGAAAGGGAGAGAACTCGTGGACGACGTTCTGCGGCGCAATCCGCTCTTCGCGGCGCTCGATGACGAGCAGGCCGCGGAGCTCCGCGCCTCCATGAGTGAGGTGACCCTCGCCCGCGGTGACTCGCTGTTCCACGAGGGCGACCCCGGCGACCGCCTGTATGTGGTCACCGAGGGCAAGGTCAAGCTCCACCGCACGTCCCCCGACGGCCGGGAGAACATGCTGGCCGTGGTCGGCCCCGGCGAGCTCATCGGTGAGCTGTCGCTGTTCGACCCGGGCCCGCGCACGGCGACGGCCACCGCGCTGACCGAGGTGAAGCTGCTCGGCCTCGGCCACGGCGACCTCCAGCCCTGGCTGAACGCCCGCCCCGAGGTCGCCTCGGCGCTCCTGCGCGCCGTCGCGCGCCGACTGCGCAAGACCAACGACGCGATGTCCGACCTCGTCTTCTCGGACGTCCCGGGCCGTGTCGCCCGCGCCCTGCTCGACCTGTCGCGCCGGTTCGGCGTGCAGTCGGAGGAGGGCATCCACGTCGTGCACGACCTGACGCAGGAGGAGCTCGCCCAGCTGGTCGGCGCGTCCCGCGAGACGGTCAACAAGGCCCTGGCGGACTTCGCCCAGCGCGGCTGGCTGCGCCTGGAGGCCCGCGCGGTGATCCTCCTGGACGTGGAGCGCCTCGCCAAGCGCTCGCGCTGACGCGCACCCTGGCCCTAGGTCACCGGGCCCTGTCCCTCCAGGGACGGGGCCCGCTGTCGTGCTGCCGATGGCCGCAACCGGGCGGCGTCCCCGCTTACTCGTGCGGCACAGTGACGGCATGACCGGCACCGCCCACCGGAACCACCGCGCCCACCACACCCGCGGCACGGCCTCGACGCCCACGGACTCATCGCCCGGGAGGTCCCTCGCGCGCGTGCCCGCGGCCTTCCGTCCGGTCGTCGCCGCGGCCGGGGCGCGGCTGACGGACACCTTCGGGGCGCGGCTGCACAGCGCGTACCTCTACGGTTCGATTCCGCGCGGCACCGCGCGCGTGGGCGTCAGCGACCTCGATCTGCTGCTCTGGCTGCGTGAGGAGCCGACCGGGGCGGACCGGACAGAGGCCGACGCGCTCGGGGGCGGCACTGGACGAGGAGTTCGGGCAGATCGACGGGTGCGGGACGCTGCTGTACAGCCGTGCCCGGCTGCTGAGCGCACCGGAGCGGTACGACCTGGGATGGTTCGTCGCCTGCCTGTGCACACCGCTGCTGGGCGAGGACCTGGCCGCGCGGCCGCCGCGCTACCGTCCCGGCTCGCTGCCGGCCCGTCGGCCGCTCGTCCGTTTCATGTCCCGGCACCTCCACCGCACCGGTTTCACCCTCGTGATGCCCCACTGGGGCGGCTGGACGAGCGACCTGCACGAGATGGCGGAGGCGTTCGCCCGGTACTGCCCGCAGCGCGGCGGCCGGCTGCGGGCCGCCGCCGTCCTGGGCCGTGATCCGGCCGGTGACGCGGAGGTCCTGGCGTCGTACGTCGACGATCCGGGGCCCTGGCTCGCCGCCGAGTACGCACGCGTGCACGGCGAGAAGACTCCAGGGGCCTAGATGAGCCCGTGCTCCTCCAGGTACTCCATCTGCGCCCGCACCGACAGTTCCGCCGCCGGCCACAGGGAGCGGTCCACGTCGGCGTAGACGTGGGCGACGACCTCGGCCGGGGTGCGGTAGCCGTCCTCGACGGCCGTCTCGACCTGGGCGAGGCGGGTGGCGCGGTGAGCGAGGTAGTACTCGACGGCGCCCTGGGCGTCCTCCAGGACGGGCCCGTGGCCGGGCAGGACCGTGTGGACGCCGTCGTCGACCGTGAGGGACCTCAGGCGGCGCAGGGAGTCCAGGTAGTCGCCGAGACGACCGTCGGGGTGGGCCACGACCGTGGTGCCGCGGCCCAGGACCGTGTCGCCGGTCAGGACCGCCCGGTCCGCCGGGATGTGGAAGCAGAGGGAGTCCGACGTGTGGCCGGGGGTGGGGACGACGCGCAGTTCCAGGCCCCCGGTGGTGATCACGTCTCCGGCGGCCAGGCCCTCGTCGCCCAGCCGCAGCGCTGGATCCAGTGCACGCACGCGCGTGCCGGTCAGCTCGGCGAACCGGGCCGCGCCCGCCGCGTGGTCGGGATGGCCGTGGCTCAGCAGCGTCAGGGCGACGCGCCGGCCCGCCTGTTCGGCCGTGGCGACGACCCGCCGCAGGTGCCCTTCGTCCAGCGGGCCCGGGTCGACCACGACGGCGAGGTCGGAGTCCGGCTCGGCGAGGATCCAGGTGTTCGTGCCGTCGAGGGTCATCGCCGACGGGTTGGGGGCCAGGACGTTGACGGCCCGCGCGGTGGCGGGGCCGGAGAGGACTCCGCCCCGGGGCCGGCCGGGAAGGGCTGCTGCGTCCGTCATGCGGGGGCTCCACCGGTCGGGGCGGTCGGGGCGGTCGGGATGTGCTTGGTGAACTCGTCGTGGCCGGGCCAGGAGAGCACGATCTCACCGTCCACCAGCCGTGCGGTGGCCAGCACGGGCGTGAGATCGCGGTCCGGGGCCGCCGCGAGGGCCTCGGCGGCCGTCGGGTACGCCGTCAGCTGGCGCAGGGTCGAGATGGTCGGCGGCATCATCAGCAGCTCGCCCCTGTCGTACCCGGCGGCCGCCTCGCGCGGGGCGATCCACACCGTGCGGTCGGCCTCCGTGGAGGCGTTGCGGGTGCGCTGCCCCTCGGGGAGGGCGGCCACGAAGAAGAAGGTGTCGTAGCGGCGGGCCTCGAACTCGGGGGTGATCCAGCGGGTCCAGGCGCCGAGCAGGTCCGAGCGCAGCACCAGCCCGCGGCGGTCCAGGAACTCCGCGAAGGACACGTCCCGCGCGACCAGGGCGGCACGGTCGGCCTCCCAGTCGGCGCCGGTGGTGTCGCCGACGACCGCGTCGGGCGCCGGGCCGGCGAGCAGCACGCCCGCCTCCTCGTACGTCTCGCGTACGGCCGCGCAGACGATCGCCTGGGCCGCCGTCTCGTCGACACCGAGCCGGTCCGCCCACCACGCGCGCGTGGGGCCCGCCCAGCGGACGTGGTGGTCGTCGTCGCGCGGGTCGACACCGCCGCCCGGATACGCGTACGCGCCTCCGGCGAAGGCCATGGAGGCGCGTCGGCGCAGCATGTGGACGGCCGGGCCGCCGCCCGTGTCCTTCAGGAGCATGACGGTGGCCGCGCGCCTGGGGGTCACCGGGGTGAGGGTGCCGGCCGCGAGTGCGCGGATGCGGTCCGGCCACTCCGGGGGGTACCACTGACCGTTCGCCATGGGCGCGAGGCTATCCCGTGACGGGCGGATGTTCGAGTGGCCCCCGGGACGGATTCCGCAGCTGGGACCCCCGGAGGACCCCCGGACAGGGGTTGCGCGAGGAACGGTGCTACGCGAGCTCCACCTGGATCTCGACCTCCACGGGCGCGTCCAGCGGCAGCACCGCCACGCCGACCGCGCTGCGCGCGTGCACGCCCTTGTCGCCGAGGACCTCGCCGAGCAGCTCGCTCGCGCCGTTCAGCACGCCGGGCTGGCCGGTGAAGTCCGAGGCCGAGGCGACGAAGCCGACGACCTTCACCACGCGCGCGATGCGGTCGAGGTCACCGGCGACGGACTTGACGGCGGCCAGGGCGTTCAGCGCACACGTGCGTGCCAGCTCCTTGGCCTCCTCCGGGGTGACCTCCGCACCGACCTTGCCGGTGACCGGAAGCTTGCCCTCCACCATCGGCAGCTGCCCGGCGGTGTAGACGTACGGGCCGGACTGCACGGCCGGCTGGTACGCGGCGAGCGGCGGGACCACGTCGGGCAGGCTCAGGCCCAGCTCGGCGAGCTTCGCCTCGACGGCGCCCACTACTGCTTCTCCCGCTTCAGGTAGGCGACGAGCTGCTCGGGGTTGTTCGGCCCGGGCACGACCTGGACGAGCTCCCAGCCGTCCTCGCCCCAGGTGTCCAGAATCTGCTTCGTGGCGTGGACGAGCAGCGGCACGGTTGCGTATTCCCACTTGGTCATGCGGCCGACTTTAGCCCCTGTCCGAGCGGGGTCACGGCCGCGGTCCGGGGCCGACCCCGGCACGGGTTGTCCACAGCCTCCCGCGTAGCCCGGGCGCGGACTGGTTAGGCTCGAATACGTGAGCAGGCTCCAGGTCGTCAGCGGCAAGGGCGGTACCGGCAAGACCACGGTGGCCGCGGCCCTAGCGCTGGCCCTGGCCACGGAGGGGAAGCGGACGCTTCTCGTCGAGGTCGAGGGCCGTCAGGGCATCGCGCAGCTCTTCGAGACCGAAGCGCTGCCTTATGAGGAGCGGAAGATCGCCGTCGCTCCCGGGGGCGGGGAGGTGTACGCACTGGCCATCGACCCCGAACTGGCCCTTCTGGACTACCTCCAGATGTTCTACAAGCTGGGCGGCGCCGGGCGGGCCCTGAAGAAGCTCGGCGCGATCGACTTCGCCACCACCATCGCGCCCGGCCTGAGGGACGTACTCCTCACCGGCAAGGCGTGCGAGGCGGTCCGGCGCAAGGAGCGCAGCGGCCGGTTCGTGTACGACTACGTCGTCATGGACGCCCCGCCCACCGGGCGCATCACGCGCTTTCTGAACGTCAACGACGAGGTGGCGGGACTGGCCAGGATCGGCCCGATACACAATCAGGCGCAGGCCGTGATGCGGGTGCTGAAGTCGCCCGAGACGGCCGTGCACCTGGTCACACTGCTGGAGGAGATGCCCGTCCAGGAGACCGCGGACGGCATCGCGGAGCTGCGGTCGGCGCGGCTGCCCGTCGGGCGGATCATCGTGAACATGGTGCGGCCGGAGGTGTTGGACGCGGCCGACCTGGAACTCGTACGGACCGTCCCGCGTTCCACCCTCGCGCGGTCGCTGTCCTCCGCCGGGCTCGGTGGGGCGCGGCGCGGCGGGCACGCGGAGCGGCTGGTGGATCCGCTGCTCACGCAGGCCGAGGAGTACGCCGAGCGGTACGCGCTGGAGCACGAGCAGCGTGCGGTCCTCGCCGAGCTGGGCCTGCCGCTGCACGAACTGCCGCTGTTCGCCGAGGGCATGGACCTCGCGGGGCTCTACGCGCTCGCCCGTGAGCTGCGCGGGCAGGGCGTGTCATGAGCCGGGGACCGGCAAGGCCCGTCATGGGCGTGCGCCAGGTGAGACGGGCGAGGCACGCTGTGGAACCGAGACAGGCAAGGGCCACCACGGAACCGAGACAGGCAGGGCCCGCCGGACAGCCCGGGCAGGCAAGGCCCGTCACGAGTCGGAAGCAGGGGATGTCATGAGCCGTCCGGACCCGGTGCACGCGCCCGACGCGGCCCGCCCCCGCCTCGCCCCCGCGCGCCTGCTCGACGTGGATCCACTGCTGGCGGACCCGAAGACCCGGATCGTGGTGTGCTGCGGCTCGGGCGGCGTCGGCAAGACCACGACGGCCGCCGCCCTGGGCCTGCGCGCGGCCGAGCGGGGCCGCAAGGTCGTCGTGCTCACCATCGACCCCGCCCGTCGCCTCGCCCAGTCCATGGGCATCGACTCCCTGGACAACACCCCGCGCCGGGTGAAGGGCATCGACGACTCCGCGGGGGGCGAGCTGCACGCGATGATGCTCGACATGAAGCGCACCTTCGACGAGATCGTCGAGGCGCACGCGGATCCCGAGCGGGCGGCCGCGATCCTGGCCAACCCCTTCTACCAGTCGCTCTCGGCGGGCTTCGCGGGCACGCAGGAGTACATGGCGATGGAGAAGCTCGGGCAGCTGCGCGCCCGGGACGAGTGGGACCTCATCGTCGTCGACACCCCGCCGTCCCGCTCGGCGCTGGACTTCCTGGACGCGCCCAAGCGGCTCGGGTCGTTCCTGGACGGGCGGCTGATCCGGCTGCTGACGGCCCCGGCGAAGCTGGGCGGCCGCGCCGGGATGAAGTTCCTGAACGTCGGGATGTCGATGATGACCGGCACCCTCGGCAAGCTGCTGGGCGGTCAGCTCCTGAAGGACGTCCAGACGTTCGTCTCCGCGATGGACACCACCTTCGGCGGCTTCCGCACGCGCGCGGACGCCACGTACAAGCTGCTCCAGGCGCCCGGGACGGCGTTCCTCGTGGTCGCGGCCCCGGAGCGGGACGCGCTGCGCGAGGCCGCCTACTTCGTGGAGCGCCTGGCCGCGGAGGACATGCCGCTGGCCGGTCTGGTGCTCAACCGGGTCCACGGCAGCGGCGCCGACGGGCTGTCGGCCGAGCGGGCGCTCGCCGCGGCGGAAAATCTTGAAGAGCCCCGCATTGTGGATCAGGAGGGCGGGAAAGCAGTACTTCGTAACTCCCCCGACGCACAGGACAGTTCAGACTCTCCCACGCCCGAGACACCAGCTCGCGCCGCTGGTCCGGCAGCCGACGGTGGCTCCCCCGCCGAGGACGCCCAGGACACAGAGGACGCCGAGGACACGCAGGCGTCCGGCTCTGCCGAGCGGTCCGTCGACCAGCTCACGGCCGGCCTGCTGAGGCTGCACGCCGACCGGATGCACATGCTGCACCGTGAGCAGCGCACGCGTGACCGCTTCACCGCGCTCCACCCGGAGGTGGCCGTGACGGAAGTGGCCGCGCTGCCCGGCGATGTGCACGACCTCGCGGGGCTGCGCGCCATCGGCGACCGCCTGGCGGCCAACGAGCGCGAGCTGCCCGACGCCTCCGTGCTGCCCGAGGCGAGCGCCTGAGCACCGCCGGTGGCCTGAGCGCTCCGGGGCGGGCGGCGCACGACGCATGGCGCGCACGGGCGGCCTGAGCACCGTCCGGTGACGGGTGCGGTGACGGCGAAGGGCCCGTGAAGGGCCCTCGGACCTGCGGAGCTCCCGGAGGGGCTCAGCTCACCGCCGCGTAGTTCTCGTAGATCTCGTCGTCGTCCAGGGGCACGACACCCGTGCCGCGCTCGTACTCCGTGCGCGCCGTCTCCAGCAGCCGGCGCCAGGAGGTCACCGTGGGCCGCCTGCGCAGCAACGCGCGGCGCTCCCGCTCCGTCATGCCTCCCCACACGCCGAACTCGACGCGGTTGTCCAGCGCGTCGGCCAGGCACTCCGTACGCACCGGGCATCCGGTGCACACCGCCTTGGCCCTGTTCTGCGCTGCTCCTTGAACGAACAGTTCATCCGGATCGGTAGTGCGGCAGGCCGCCTGCGCACTCCAGTCGGTTACCCAGCCCATACCGGCGCCGTCCTCTCCCGAATCGAGGCTCCCCCACGGCGGCAGCGGCATATTCACCGCCGCCAGTTGAGGACGTTACGGAAGGTGGGCACAGCGCAACACCCCCAGCGGGCCCAATCTTGAATGGCCCGAACGGACTATGGGTAAGCGGCAGATCACCCGGGGGAGTGAGCTGGCGACATACATGACTTTCCCGTCAAAACGGGACAGTTCAGTTGCGTCACAACGGACGCCGTATGACACAGAAGGCGGATTCGGACACGCCCCCACCCAAAAAGTCGGGGAACACCCGGAACGATTCGGGGTCGCCGGACGTATTGATACGTGGCCTCACTGCTGTGACAGTCGGGAGCAGCTTAGGCCAAGGCATATACGCCTGTCCGGCGATTGAGAACGTAGGCTGCCCTCATGCCAAAGAAGCGCTCGGGCGGTGGTCTGTCTCCCACGCAGCAGGCCGCCAAGTTCCTCGGTGTCAGTGTCCTCGCGGGGGCCGTGCTGGCCGGCATCGCGCTGCCCGCGGTGGGCGCGCTGGGGCTGGCGGCGAAGGGATCGGTGGAGAGCTTCGACGAACTCCCGGCCAACCTCAAGACTCCGCCGCTGAGTCAGCGCACCACCATCCTCGACGCCGACGGCGGCCAGATCGCCACCGTCTACTCGCGCGACCGCACGGTGGTCCCCCTCAAGGACATGTCGCCGTACATGCAGAAGGCGATCGTCGCGATCGAGGACTCGCGCTTCTACCAGCACGGCGCGGTCGACCTGAAGGGCGTGCTGCGCGCCCTGAACAAGAACGCGCGCAGCGGTGAGGTCGCCCAGGGCGCCTCGACGCTGACGCAGCAGTACGTCAAGAACGTCTTCGTCGAGGAGGCGGGCGACGACCCGACGAAGGTCGCGCAGGCCACCCAGCAGACCATCGGCCGCAAGATCCGCGAGCTCAAGTACGCGATCCAGGTCGAGGAGGAACTGGGCAAGAAGAAGATCCTCGAGAACTACCTGAACATCACGTTCTTCGGCCAGCAGGCCTACGGCGTCGAGGCCGCGGCCCGGCGCTACTTCTCCAAGTCGGCCAAGGACCTGAACGTCCAGGAGGCGGCCCTCCTCGCCGGCATCGTCCAGTCGCCCAGCCGCTACGACCCGGTCAACGACGAGGCCGAGGCCACCAAGCGCCGCAACATCGTGCTGAGCCGCATGGCCGAGGTCGGCGACATCTCCCGGGCGCAGGCCGCCGCGGCGATGAAGACCCCGCTGGGCCTGAAGGTCAGCAAGCCCAGGAACGGCTGCATCACGGCGGTCAAGGGCGCGGGCTTCTTCTGCGACTACGTGCGCGAGGTCTTCCTCACGGACCCGGTCTTCGGCAAGTCCCGGGAGGCCCGGGCGAAGATCTGGAACCAGGGCGGCCTCACCGTCCGCACGACGATGGACCCGCAGGCCCAGGACGCGGCCCAGCGGTCCATCAAGGACCACGTCTACAAGAGCGACGAGGTGGCCACCGCCGCCACCGTCGTCCAGCCCGGCACCGGCAAGATCCTCGCCATGGGCCAGTCGCGTCCGTACGGCTTCAAGAAGAACGAGACGCAGATCAACCTCTCCGTCGACCAGTCCATGGGCGGCGGCATGGGCTACCAGCCCGGTTCGACGTTCAAGCCGATCGTGGCCGCGGCTGCCCTCCAGGACGGCATGCCGGCGAACAAGGTGTATTCGGCGCCGTACCAGATGGCCTACCCCTCGCCGGTCTCGGCGTGCGACGGCAAGACCTGGCAGAACAGCCGCAGCAACCCGGCCCGGCTGGAGAACGAGAACGAGTCCGAGGTCGGCCCGTACGACATGAAGGAGGCGACCGCCAAGTCGGTCAACACCTACTACGTGCAGATGATCAGCGACATCGGCATCTGCCCGGTGACGACCATGGCGAAGAAGATGGGCGTCGAGCGGGCCGACGGCCGCAAGATGGACCAGGCCCCGTCCATCGCCCTCGGCACGCAGGAGATGTCCCCGCTGACCATGGCGAACGCGTACGCGACCTTCGCCTCGCGGGGCATGTACTGCACGCCGGTCGCCATCGAGTCGGTCAGCCGGCGGGTCGGCGACGCGTCCAAGAAGCTGGAGGTCCCGAAGTCGACGTGCTCGCGCGCCATGTCGGAGAAGACCGCCGACACGATCAACGAGCTGCTGAAGGGCGTCGTCGAGGACGGCACGGGTTCGAAGGCGGGCCTCGGCAGCCGTCCCAGCGCGGGCAAGACGGGTACGACGGACGAGCGCTACGCGGCCTGGTTCGTGGGCTACACGCCGAACATGGCCGGCGCGGTGTGGGTCGGCGACCCCGCGCACAAGCGGAAGATGGTGAACATCACCATCGGCGGCCGGACGCACGGCAAGGTCTTCGGCGGTGAGGTCCCCGGCCCGATCTGGCGCGACATGATGTCCGGCGCGCTGGAGGGCAAGCCCGTCGAGCAGTTCAACGACGTCCACATCCCCGACGGCATCGACCGCGACGACGGCGACGGTGGGGGCGACGACGGCGACGGTGGGGGCGACGACGGCGGCAACGGGGGCACCGGCGGCGGCGACGGTTTCGTCGGCGGCCTGGTCGGCGGCAACAACAACGGTGGCGGAGGCGGCGGCGAGCCCTTCCCGACCCCGTCGTTCTCCATCCCGGAGGGCTTCTTCCGGGGGCAGGACAACGGGGGCGGCAACGGCAACGGAGGCCGGTTCGACTGACCCCGCCGGGTGACGAAACGGAAGCGGCCCCGTCTTGACCGTACGGTCGGAGGGGGCCGCTTCCGTTCTTCCGGAAGGCCGGGCGGTCAGCCGGCCAGCAGCTTCTTCACCGCGGCGGCGACGCGGCCGCCCTCGGCCTGACCCGCCACCTTCGGGTTCACGATCTTCATGACCGCGCCCATGGCGCGCGGCCCCTCCGCACCGGCCGCCTTCGCTTCCTCGACGGCCTGGGCCACGATCCGCTGGAGCTCCTCGTCGGACAGCTGCTTGGGCAGGTAGCCGGCGAGCACCTCGCCCTCCGCCTTCTCCCGCTCCGCCTGCTCGGCACGACCGCCCTGCGCGAAGGCCTCGGCCGCCTCGCGCCGCTTCTTCGCCTCGCGGGTGATCACCTTCTGCACCTCGTCGTCGGAGAGCTCGCGCTTCTCCTTGCCCGCGACCTCCTCCTTGGTGATCGCGGCGAGCGTCAGCCGGAGCGTCGAGGAGCGCAGCTCGTCGCGCTCCTTGATCGCGGCGTTGAGGTCATCCTGCAGCTTCGACTTGAGCGTGGTCATGGCATCGATTGTCGCAGGTGCGACGGGAAAGACGCCCCTCCATTTACGGGGCGGCAGCGCAAGGGCCCGTACCGCCAGGCCCTTTCGGGCACCGGCGGACGCGGGCATCCCGCCCGGTCTGACACGATGGCCGTATGCGCGCGCGATACAAAGTCCCCCTGGGAATCGCGGCGGCTGGCGCCGCCGGTCTGTTGTACGCGGCGGGCTTCGAGGCCCGCTCCTTCCGCCTGCGCCGGGTCACGGTGCCGGTGCTGCCCCCGGGGATGCGCCCCCTGCGCGTGCTCCAGGTCTCGGACATCCACATGGTCGGCGGCCAGCGCAAGAAGCAGCGCTGGCTGCGGTCCCTGGCCGGTCTGCGCCCCGACTTCGTGATCAACACGGGCGACAACCTCTCCGACCCGGAGGGCGTGCCGGAGGTCTTGGACGCGCTCGGCCCCCTGATGGAGTTCCCGGGCGCGTACGTCTTCGGCTCCAACGACTACTACGGCCCCAAGCTGCGCAACCCCGCCCGCTACCTGATGGAGAAGGCCCAGGGCCGCCACGGCCTGAACGGCAACCCGCCGGCCGTCGGCGCGGTGCACAACCCGTGGGAGGACCTGCGGGACGCTTTCGACGCGGCGGGCTGGCTCAACCTGACGAACACCCGCGGCACGCTCAAGATCGAGGGCCTGTCACTGGAGCTGACGGGCCTGGACGACCCGCACATCAAGCGGGACCGCTACGACCAGGTGGCCGGCGGCCCGTCGGACACGGCCGACTTCTCCATGGGTGTCGTCCACGCCCCCTACCTGCGTTCCCTGGATGCCTTCACCGCCGACGGCTACCCCCTGATCCTGGCCGGCCACACCCACGGCGGCCAGCTCTGCATCCCCTTCTACGGTGCCCTGGTCACCAACTGCGACCTGGACACGGACCGGGTGAAGGGCCTGTCCACGCACTCGGCGCAGGGCCGCACGTCGTACCTCCACGTCTCGGCCGGCTGCGGCACGAACCGCTACACGCCGGTCCGGTTCGCGTGCCCGCCGGAGGCGACGCTGCTGACGCTGGCGGGGCGGGAGTAGCCGGGGGGTACGGCTAGGGGGTACGGCTAGGGGGGTACGGGGATAACCCACACAGCGGCGCCCGCATGGCCCCCTTTGTCCAGTTCTGCCAGCTTGGGGGCATGACAGCCCCGATACCCAGGGACATCCCGGATCTCCCCGCGATCCCGCGCAAGCCGGCGCTCCGGCCCACCCCCGTCCCGGCCACGGCCGTCGTCACGCCGGTCCGCCGCCCCGCGGCGGCGGCCTACCGCCTGCTGACCGCCCTCGCGGCGACCGCCGGCGTGACCCTCGAACTGCTCCTCGGCGACCCCTCCCGGACCGCGGGCTACCTCGCGGTCCAGGCGAACGCCCTGCTGGCCGTGGTCATGATCTTCTCGGCCCGCCGAGCGTGGACGGCCGCGCGCCCCCTGCCCGGCTCCCTCCTGGGCGCGACCCTGCTCTACGTCGTCGTCGCGGCCCTGGTGCACCACCTGCTCCTGGCGAACGAGGCGAGCCCCTTCTCCCTCACGGGCGAGGCCGCCGACCCCACCGGCTGGCAGGCCCTGGCCCACCACACGCTCCACACGGTGACGCCGATCGCGGCCGTACTGGACTGGCTGCTGCTCACGAGCCCGGGCCGCCTGCGCCTGCGCCACGCCCCGACCTGGCTGCTCTACCCCCTGGTCTACCTGACCTTCTTCCTCATCCGGGGCGAGCTGCTCCTCCCGGGCACCACGGACCGCTACCTCCACCCGTTCCTGGACGTCGGCCAGGACGGCTACGAGCACGTCCTGGGCAACGCCCTCCTCCTGGTCCTGGCCATCTACGCCCTGGCGGTCCTCCTCGTGGTGCTGGACCACGGCCGCCCGGCCCTCATGCGCCACCGCGGCAAAACCGGATTTCGTCTCTAGCCACCCGTGGGCTAAAGTAAACGACGTCGCCGCGACAGCAGCGACATCGGGGTGTAGCGCAGCTTGGCAGCGCGCTTCGTTCGGGACGAAGAGGTCGTGGGTTCAAATCCCGCCACCCCGACAGTGAAGTACCAGGTCAGGGGCCTGATCCAGTGAATGGATCAGGCCCCTGACGGGTTTCTGGAGATCGTTTATGAAACATCTGGGAGACGATCTCGGTCGGCTTCTCCCAGGAGCAGTCTCCAGTGCCGCAGGAAGAGCGGCGCCTACGCGCCCTCGGACCAGCGACCACGCCCGTGCGCTCGCCCAGCGGGTACGTGCGTTGCGGGAGGACCGGGGGTGGACGCGAAAACGGCTGGCCAAGGAAGCGGGCGGCTCTTGCGGTCTCCCTTGATGATCTGTTCCAGGCAGCCCAGGTTCCGTCCGTCACGCCCGGTCTCTGGTCAGCCGGATACGAAGGACGGGACACCTGAGGAAGCCCGGTTCTCCAAGTACTCGATCATCGAGGTCGACGTCGAGCCGCACCGTCCGGAGCGGGACTCACGCCCAGGCAGTCTCCGGCCCGACCTCGACACGTTGGAGATCGTGGGTGACGTAGCGTCCGACGGCCGCTGGAGGAAGCGGTACCAGTATGTGGGACCGCTGGTCGCCCCGTCGCTCTGCGCCATCAAGCGGGATCAGCAGAAGCGAGGACCGTCCCCGGCGTCTTCCAGCCCGCCGAGATCACCCGCTTCCGGCTGGAGTCCGCCGAGCCCTGGTCCGCCTCCAAGGCCGCCCTGGCCGGCCAACTCGACCCGTGAGCAGGAACTGAATCCACTCGGGTAGGTGCCGCTCGACTTCCGCTACAGCTTCCGCTGCGCCGACGGCGACGTCCCCGCGTAGGTACCAGTGCACGAAACACGAGCTCAGGGGCCTGATCCGCTAACGCGGGTCGGGGCCCTGAGTGGTTTCTGGTCCGGCTTCGGGGTCAGTCGGACGAGAGGAACGCCATGATGCCGTCGTACGCCGTGGTGTTCGACAGCAGGATGAATCCCGCGAGGGCGATGAGCCACGCCGTGTTCTCCCGGGCGTTGTCCCTGAGCCAGTCGTCGATCCTGCGCAGTGGCCTGTGGACCAGGCCCTTGGCGACGAGGCGGGCCACCGTGACGAGGACGGCGGGGGCGACCATGACCAGGCAGTAGATCGCGAGGGCAGCGGCCTGGGACGGCCAGGGCAGCGCGCTGCGGCTCAGCGTGCCGATGGCCGCCAGGTAGGGAAACATCGTGGCCACTTCGAGGAGGACCGCCAGGGCGGCCACGGTGAGCAGCCCGCGTGCCGTGGCGGTCCGGCCGACCGCCTGCTCCCGCCACCGGGAGAGCCGGCCGGAGCCGGGTTTCTCGGTGCGCAGGAGCCCGTACCAGACGGCGAGGAGCAGCAGCGCGCCTCCTGTCACGGCCATCGCCTTGTCTCCGAGCGGCGATTGCAGGGCGGAGCGCAGGTCCTCCCGGACGGCCGCGAGCATGCTCAGCAGCAGCAGACCGAGCAGCAGGTAGCCGGCCGACACGAGGAGGAGGTAGCCGAATACACGGCCGATCCGCAGCCCCGTCGGCATGAGCAGGAACCAGACGGGGATGGCGATGGTGGACACGCCGAGGGTGTCGAGCAGGGCCAGGGGCAGGATCTCGCCCAGTACGCCGGTCATCACCTGACCCCTGGGAGCCAGTCGTCGCGGCGGCCCTCGGCGAAGGCGATGCTCGTGAGCACCCCGGCGCTGCCGGTCCGCAGGTCGCTGGAGAGCTTGTAGTTGCGGGTGCCCGGGTAGTGCAGCCGGTTCTCCCGCGGGCGCACCTCGTGCAGGCCGAGCTGGTTCATGTGGCGGTCGATGAACGACCGGGCGGGTTCCTCGTGTCCGTCCCGGGCCAGGGAGGCCAGACCGGCGATGAATCCGGACCGGCCTCGGAAGAGCCCGCTCTGGACCATCAGCTCGGGCCCGTTCGCGCGCGTCAGATCGGGGATGCCCGCACCGGTGGGTGCCCAGCCCTCGTGCCGGGCGAACTCCGAGAGGACCAGGGCCGTGCCCAGTGAGCCGACCTCGACGTAGCCGAGGCTGCGGCGGTCGGCCTCGTTGAACTGCAGGGAGCCGTCCGCGCACCGCACGTACCCGGTCAGTTCGAACTCCAGCAGCTCACGGGCCAGATCGACCGCCGTTGTGTCGTTCATGAGCAGGCCGTAGCGGTGGACGGCGAGGCCGATACCCGCCACTCCGTGGAGGAGGCCGAAGTGAGCGACGTCGGGTGTCTCGCTGCCCTTGAGCCGGCCCAGGAGCCGCCGGGCACGGTCGACGAGGTCCGCGCCGAGCTTCTCGGCCGTGGCCGCCTTGACGAGGGGATCCGGGCCGGTCGCCATCTCGGCGCAGGCGAGGAAGACACCCGCGAGGCCGCTGAACACGCTGAGCCCGCTGCCGTCGCGTTCCTTCGCCATCGCGGCGTCCACCAGCCACGGGGCGTGCTCCGGGTGACCGTGCCGCCAGAGGGCGTAGCCGGCGCCCAGTTCACTGTCGTACAGGCCGCATTCGAGTCGGTCGGCCGACTCCCGGCCGCGGACGGCGATCCAGTCGATCACCTGCTCCACGAGGTCCGGGGCCTCGACGCCGCGCGTTCCCAGCAGCGACCACAGCACGCCGGACGCGCCCGTGGCCAGGCACACCGGCGACAGTGAGAAGCCCGAGAAGTCGTTCCGGAAGAGCCGGTCCGTGCGCTGCGGAGTCATGGTGTCCGCGAGGCCGGCCACGATCTGGGCGGCCCACTCCTCGAAGCCGAGCGCGTCGTCGAGATGGCTGGACGCCGCGCGCAGGGCGGTGGGCGCGGGCCGGACCTCGTGGGGTGCGCAGAGCCGCACCACGCGCTCGGCCCACTCGGCCGGCAGGTCGAAGCGCTCCGTGCTGGTGTGCAGGAGCTGGTGGAGCTTGGCCCCGTCCATGCGGACGAGATGGGTCAGCGGCAGGTAGCAGGACAGTTCCAGCATGGCGAGGGCGTACTCGTCCGCCGCCCGCCCGGTGCGGGTGTAGTCGTTGAAGCCGGGGGCGCCGGGGAAGGGGCGGGGAGCGTCCTGCTCGATGCACGCCTCCAGGTCGACGAACCTGACCTCCAGGTCGGGTGTCACGATGACGTTGCCCGGGTGGACGTCCCCGAAGACGTGTCCCCGCTCCCACAGGGCCGAGAGGAAGGCGCGGACCTGTTCGAGGATGGTGTCGACCTGCCGGCGGTACTCCCCGATGTCCTGTGCCGTCGGCGGCCGGAAGGGGTCGGGGCGCAGCAGGTAGGGCTGTCTGGCGGCGCACCACTCCAGGAGCGTGGTGCCCCGGATGTACTCCATCACCGTGAACAGGTGCCCCTGCCAGGTGAACTGCTCGTGGACCGCGGGCACGGCGGGCAGGTCGGCGAATCTGCGGAGTGCCTCGTACTCCTGCCGGGCGCGCTGGACGCAGTCGCCGCCGATCAGGTCGTAACCGGCCGAGGGGCGGGCCTCCTTCAGCACGACCTGGCCGCCGGTGTCCGTGTTCGTCGCGAGGTACACGCCGCCGCTGTTGGAGAAGTGCAGCGTCTTGTCGATCCGGTAGGGCGGCACCGGGCCGGCCGCGGCTTCGGGGGGCCGCGGGGCGAACGCCTCGGGCACGGTCACGAACGAGGGCGCGCGGAAGGGGACGGAACGGCGGTCCGGTACGAGCCGTCCTTCCGGGTCCTCCAGCGCGAAGGTGACCTTGCCTTCGGCGTTGCGGCAGTACCGGCGTGTGTAGGCCCCGTACCGGACGTGGACGACGCCGTCGTCGATCCGCAGGTCGGACAGAACGCGCGGACCCTGCCACGTTTCGAGCAGACCGGCCAGCTCCGTCGCGAGGGCGACCGACTGCTGCTCGTCGGCCGGGTAGAGCACGATGCCCTTGCCGCTGACCGGGCGCGGGGCGTACTTGGCGTTGACCAGCCACGCGTACTCGTGGCGCGCGAGGAACTTGAACGGCACGCCGCGTTCGAAGCAGTAGGCGGAGACGAGTTCGAGGAGGGGCGCGAAGGTCTCGGGGGTCACCGCGACATGGATCTTCCAGCCCTGGCCGCGCACGGGGTCGCTGCCCGGGCGGCAGACGGTCCAGATCCCGTGCTGGGCGTAGCGCCACCCGTCGGTGTAGGGGACGGCGGTCAGGCCGCGGCGTATCCGCGCGAACCGCGGGTCCTGGCTGTCGGCCTTCCAGTGCCGGATGTCCTCGTACGCGTCCGGGTCGGCGAAGGTGTAGTAGAAGTAGTCCATGTGACCGGCCTCTTGGTGAGCGTTGCTGTCTGAGCGGCCTGTGCACCGGTGGGTGTCAGGCGCTTGCGGTCTCCGGTGTGCCGGCGCCGCGGTCCGGGTGGCCGGCCTCGGCCTCGAACACGCCGATCACGTCCCACAGGGGGGCGGTCACGTCCGTCTCGGCGCCGGTGGAGCGGCTCGTGCCCTTCTGCGGTCTGACGATGTGGTAGTTCGGGACGTCGTCGAGCCGGCGGAGCACGTCGGTGACGAGCGGATTGTCGAGGACCCCGGGCGGGAAGGTGGGCGCGAGGACCACCGGTGCCGCCGTGCCCAGGGCGGCGAGATGGAACGGGGAGTCACCGGAGGCCGCGGCGAGTGCCGAGGTGAAGGCGACGGAGGCCGGGAACACGATGATGCCGTCGTACTCGGCCGCCAACCGGGTGTGGACCGGTGTCAGTTCTCCCTCGGTGTCCCAGGTGTTGCGGACCACCGGTGAACCGGTGAGCGCGGCCAGCGCCGAGGTGCTCACGAACTGCCGCGCCGAGTCGGTGACCCCGACCGTCACCTCGTAGTGGGGCCGGTTGGACGACAACCAGTTGAGCCAGAAGGGCAGGTGGGCCGTGGACAGGGTGCCTGTGGCCACGACGAACAGGTTCGCCCGCCTCGACCGGGCTGCTTCGCTCTTGTCGAACTCCGGCATCGCTGCGTGTGCTCCTCTTCCCCTCGGGCGGGGTCAGACGTCCGGATGGTCACGGTGCTTGGGTGCTTCACGCTCCGCCTCCCGGTCGAACTCCCGCCTGCCTTCCCGGTCCTGGTCGCGCTCGCGGTCCCCGCCGCGGTTCCGCGAGGATCCGATACCGAGGTCCTCGCGCAGCTCCTCGACGATCCCCTTGGGTTTCCGGCGGCGCGTGCTCTCCCACAGTTCGATTCCGCCCAGGACGATGAGGATCAGGCCGAGGGGACGGCCTTCGAACCATGCGAATTCGAGATCCGGAAAGAAAACGGCGAGCACTGCACCCGCAACAATTGCCGCCAGTCCGAAAACTCGCTTCATACCTATCGACTCCCTGGGTATGTCGGCGCACGCAATACACTCAACTCGGTTCCACCGTACGTCACATGGCGTGTTCGACACCACAAGCAGGTGGCCGACTTCCGACCGCCAGGCCGAAAACCGACTGTCGGAGCAGACCGATGTCCGTGGAGACCAGGAAATGGCCGCCGGACAGGATCCGGACCTCGACATCGTTTCCGAGTTCCGACCAGCTGTGCGCGGCCTCGACGGGGACCAGCGGATCCAGGTCGCCGACGAAGACCCGGACCGGCAGGGTCAGCGGGCCGTCCTGCGGCCGGAAGCGGTACTCGGCGCACATCCGGGCGTCCTCCCGGAGCCGGCCGAGGTAGGGCGCGACCCATTCGGGATGCTCGACGGCCCAGTCCGGAATACTGCCGATGCGGTGCAGATATCGCACGAGTTCCTGCTCGTCCTGGAAGCCTTCGGTGAAATTTCGCCAGGGAACGTGTGGTGCGCCGAAACTGGCGACGGCCAAGGCCTTCGGCGCCGGGTCGCCGCACTCGTCGAAATGGCGGGTGAGCAGATAGGCGAGGAGTCCCCCCATGCTCTTCCCGAAGAGGACGAAATCATCGCCGCCCACCTCTTTTCGGACCTTGTCCGCGAGGACGGGCACGAGTGCGCCGATTTCCCGGTGCGGCGTTCCGCCACCCTCGGTCCGGTTCGCCGGAAGGGCGATCGGGACGACTTCGATGCCGGGCGGCGCGTACGCCTGCCACGGGCGGAAGACCGAGGCGCTTCCCCCGGCGTGATGCAGGCACACCAGCTTCGTCATCGCGCATCGCTCCCGTCTGCCATGAGTTCCCCCAGGTGGTCGGCGAGCGCCTCGACCGTCGGGTGGTCGTACAGGGCCGACTGGCCCAGCCGGCACTCCAGGCCGCGTTGCAGGTTCCGTCTCAGTTCGATGGCCGTCAGCGAGTCCAGCCCCCGGGCGAAGACGTCCTGGCCGTCCGCCGCCGGCCCCGCGCTCTCGCCGAGCACCCGGCCCACCTGCTCCCGGATGTGGGACAGCAGCAGTTCCCTGCGTGCGGTGCCGGACGCCGCGTCCAGCGTCCGGCGGAGACCGCCGCTGTGCGCCCGCCGCCGCCCGGCACCGGGCATGGCGGCCAGGAGACCCCGCAGGGCGGGGGTGTCGCGGTCCGCGAAGCGTTGCCAGTCCGCGGGCAGCACGGCGACGGCCGCCCCCTCGGGCCGCGCGGTGAGCAGTTCCCTCAGGGCGGCGAGACCGTCCGCGACCGGGACGACCCCCTCTCCCCTGGCCTCCAGTTTCGCGTTCACCCCGGCCCGGGCGCTCATCCCGGTGTCCGCCCACGAGCCCCACTGGACGGACAGAGCGGGCAGTCCCTGTCCACGGCGGTAGGAGGCCAGTCCGTCCAGGAAGGCGTTGGCCGCGGCGTACGTCGCCTGTCCCGGCGTGCCCAGCAGCCCCGAGACGGAGGAGAACAGCACGAAGAAGTCCAGTTCCCGACCGAGGGTGAGGGTGTGCAGGTGCCACGCGCCCTGGGCCTTGGGGGCCATGACGCGCCGGAGCCGCTCCGGCGACTGCAGCAGCAGCACGCCGTCGTCGAGCGCCCCGGCCAGGTGCAGCACACCTGCCAGCGGCGGCTGGTCCGGGTCATCGGCGGGACCTGCCAGGGCCCGGGCCAGCTGCTCCCGGTCGGCGACGTCCGCCGTGCGCACGCGGACGGCGCAGCCCGCGGCACGCAGCGCCTCGACCTCCCGCAGGGCCGCCCCGGCCGGCGGTGTGCGGCCCAGGAGGACGAGATGGCGGGCTCCGGCCTCGCTCAGCATCCGGGCCACCGCCAGACCCAGTCCGCCGAGGCCGCCGGTGATCAGGTAGGCCGCATCGGGACGCAGACCGGGGCCGCCCTCCGGCCCGACGGCGGCGCGGGCCAGTGCCTCGACGTGCCTGCGGTGGCCGTCGTAGCCGACGCGGTAGTGCTCCGGCTGCTCCTGCGACGCGCACGCCTGGGCGAGTTCGGCGTACAGCAGGGCGGCCGCGCCGTCCGGCGGGGTGCCGGGGTCGAGGTCCACCAGCAGGAGGCGCACCTCGGGGTGCTCGGCCGCCACCACCCTGCCCAGGCCCCACGCCGCCGCCCCGGCGGGAGCGCCGACACCCCGGCCGCCCACGGGGCGCGCACCCCGCGTGACCAGGCACAGCCGCGGTGCGCCGTCGGCCCGTGAGGCCACCTTCTGCGCGAGGCGCAGCAGCCCGGTGCCCGCGGACAGTCCGTCCGCGGCGGCGTCCTCGGACACCGCCTCGGACGGGCACAGGACCACCAGGTCGTAGTCCCCGGCGTCCTCGGCGCTGCCGCTGTCCGCGGTCCACGCCCTGTCGTCGGCGACGACGTCGCAGTGCACACCGTGCAGACGGGCGAAGTCGCCGAGTGCGGCGCCCAGCGGGCCGTCCGACACGACGAGCCAGCGCCCGGCGGCCGGTGCCGGGGCGGGCAGGCCGGTGGGGGTCCAGCGTGTCTCGTACAGCCAGTCCCGCCAGGCTTCGCGGGCTGCCGGGATCATCGTCTCGCGGGCCGCGCGCTTGAGCAGCACCCCTTCCAGGGCGAGCAGGAGCGTTCCGTCCGGGGCCCACAGGTCGATGTCGGCGCGCAGGGTCTCCGGGTCCTCCTGGCCGGTGGGCCGCAGCCGGGCGTGGCACCACGCCTCGTCCCCGGCGGTACGGCCCTCGATCCGGATGCGGTCCACGCCGAGCGGCACGTACGTCCGCCGGCCCAGCTTCTCGGGGTAGGTGACGGTCAGGGCGAGGAAGCACGCCTCCAGCAGCACGGGGTGGACCCGGTGACGGGCCGACCCGGCGCGCGTCACCGGACCGAGGACGATGTGGGACAGCGCCTCGGAGCCGTTGTGCCACAGCCCGTCGGTCACCTGGAACAGCGGGCCGAGGTCGATCTCCCGCTCCCGTTCCCGCTGGTAGATCTCCTCGGGCGGCAGCGGATGGTCCGCGAAGGACTTCCGCAGCGCGTCGAGAGTGCCGGGCGGCGACAGGGGCGCCGTGCCGTCCGGGCCCGCGGGCGTGAGCTGTCCCGAGGCGTGCAGCGTCCAGTCCGCCGGCGGCAGCCCGGCTCCGGAGCCGGCCGGCACAGGGCTGGAGTGGACCTCGAAGGAGTACGTGCCGTCCTCGTCGGGCGCCAGGACGATCTGCATCCGCCGCAGGGTGCTGTCGTCGGGGAACACCATGGCCCGGTGGATGTGGAAGTCGCGCACCCGCGCGGGTGCCGGCCCGAACACCTCGCCCGCCGCGGCGCAGGCGAGTTCCTGGTAGGCGACACCGGGCATGACGACGGACCCGAACACGCGGTGGTCACCGAGCCACGGCAGCGCGGGCACCCCGACCGTGGAGGTGAACCGCACGTCGCCGCTGCCCGCGAGGTCGAGCCGGGACCCGAGGAAGGCCGCGGTGCCCGGCCCGGGGTCTCCCGCCGGGTTCCCGGCCGGCCCGGGAGCGTCGACCCAGTGGCGCCGGCGCTGCCAGGCGTACGTGGGCAGGGCGACACGGCGCAGGTCATGGCCGCCGAACACCGCGCCCCAGTCCGGGTCCAGCCCCGCCTCGTACAGCGCGCCGAGGGCGCCGAGCAGCTGGTCGTGGCCGCCGCCGGCCCGCAGGCTGGGGATCAGGACGGCCGTCCCCTCGTCGAAGAGGTCCTCGACGAGCTGGAGCAGGGTCGGTTTGGGGGAGATCTCCAGCAGCCTGCGCACGCCGGCCGCACGCAGGGCCGTCGCCGCGTCGTGGAAGCGCACCGGCTCGGTGATCTGGCCGACCCAGTAGCGCCAGTCGGCGATCTCCCCGCCGATGGGCTCGCCGGTGACGGTGGAGACGATCTCGATCCGCGGCTCGCGGTACCGCACGGAGCGGGCGACCGTCTCGAACTCCTCCAGCATCGGCCGCATCAGCGGTGAGTGCGAGGCGATGGAGATGTCCAGGCGGCGGTGGCGCACTCCCAGACCGGCCAGTGCGGCGCAGGCGTCGGCGATCTCGTCGGCCCGGCCGGAGATCACCGTGGACCGGGGACCGTTGACGACGGCGACGGAGCTGTGGGGGCCCAGCAGCCCGGCGACGGTGGCCTCCCCCGCGGCGACGGCGACCATGGCGCCGGACTCCGGCAGGGCCTGCATCAGCCGCCCGCGTGCGTGCACCAGGGTCAGGGCGTCCTCCAGGGAGAAGACGCCGGCGAGGCAGGCGGCGGCGTATTCGCCGTGGCTGTGCCCGAGCAGGACGTCGGGCCGGACCCCCCAGGAGAGCCACAGCTTCGCCAGCGCGTACTCGAAGGCGAACAGGGCGGGTTGGGCGTAGCGCGTCTCGCCGATCTCGGACGGCTCGTCCTCCGCCGCGAACACGACCGACAGCAGGGGCCGTTCGAGCCGGTCCCGAAGCAGCTCGTCGCACCGGTCCAGGGCTGCCCGGAACACCGGCTCCCGGTCGTACAGGTCCCGTCCCATGCCCGCGTACTGAGGGCCTTGACCGGGGAAGAGGAAGGCGAGGCGGCCCGGCGGAGCCGTCACCCCGCCGGGCGCCTCCCTCAACCGTGCCGCGGCCTCGGCGGGGGATCCGGCGACCACGGCACGGCGGTACGGGAAGTGCCGACGGCCGATGGCCGCCGTGTAGGAGGCATCGGCGAGGGAGTACTCCTCGGGGACCGTGTCCAGATGGTCGGCGTACCGGTGGGCCAGCTCGGTGAGCGCCTGTTCGCCGCGTGCGCTCAGGACCAGCAGCCGCGCGTCCGGCCGGCCGGCGCCGCGGTCCGCGGCGGCCTCGGTGTCCGGTGCCTGCTGGACGATGACGTGGGCGTTGGTGCCGCCCACACCGAGCGAGGTGACACCCGCGGTGCGCGGGGCGCCGCCGGTGTCCCAGGCGGTGGTCGCGGTGCTCACCCGGAACGGGGAACGGGCGAAGTCGATCTCGGGATTGGGCTCGCGGAAGTGCAGGCTGGGCACGAGCACGCCGTGGTGCACGCACAGGGCGGCCTTGATGAGTCCGGCCACACCGGCGGCTTCGTCCAGGTGCCCGATGTTGGTCTTGACCGAACCGACGGAGGTGGTGGCGCGACCCGCGCCGTCTCCGAACACCCGCCCGAGAGCCGCGAGTTCGATGGGGTCGCCCAGGGCTGTACCCGTGCCGTGGGCCTCGATGTAGCCGACGTCCGAGGGGGCGACCCCGGCCCGCGAGAGCGCGGTGCCGACCACCTCGGCCTGCCCGTCGACGCTGGGGGCGGTGAAGCTGAACTTCTCGCTGCCGTCGTTGTTGACGGCCGAGCCCTTGATGACGGCGATCACCCGGTCGCCGTCGGCCCGGGCCCGGGCCAGCCGTTTGAGGACGACGATGCCGCAGCCGTTGCCGAACAGCGTGCCGGTGGCCTCGGCGTCGAAGGCGCGGGTGCGGCCGTCGGCGGACATGATCATGCCCTCTTCATGGAGGTACCCGGCGTCCTGGGGCACCACGACGTGCACGCCTCCGGCCAGCGCCATGTCGCTGTCGTCGTCGAGCAGGCTGCGGCAGGCCAGATGGACCGCGACCAGGGAGGTCGAGCAGGCCGACTGCACGCCCACACTCGGGCCGCGCAGGTTCAGTGCGTACGACACCCGGGTGGCGAGGTAGTTGCCGTCGTTGCCGAGCTTCAGCTGGAACTGCTCCAGGTCGGATTCGGTGAGTGCCTTCCCCCGCCCGTAGCCGAAACGCGGCGCGAGGTTGTTGAGGAGGTACGTGCTCATGCCCGCGCCCGCGAAGACACCGACCCGGCCCGTCACCGCGTCGCCGGGCGGGTATCCGGCGGTCTCCATCGCCTCCCATGCGCATTCGAGGAACAGACGCTGCTGCGGGTCGAGCAGCTCCGCTTCCTTGCGGCTCAGCTGGAAGAACTCGGCGTCGAACAGGTCGATGCCGGGCAGGACCGCGCCGGCCGGGACGAAGTCCGGGTGTCCGGCGATGCCGTCGTCCCGCTGTCCCGCGCCGCCGCCGGGCAGCGGGCCGACGGATTCGACCGCGTGCAGGAGGTTGTGCCAGAACGTCTCCACGTCCGGCGCCCCGGGGAAACGGCCCGCCATGCCGACGATGGCGATGTCCTGCGAGCCGTCCTCACCGTCGCGCCGCCGCGCCCCGGCCCGTCGGTGCCCGCCCGCCTCGTCGCCGCCGGTGGCGGTGCCGGACCGGCCGGACCCGTCGAGGTGGGCGGCGTACGCCCGGATCGTCGGGTACTGGAGCAGGTCGGCCATCGGCACGTCGCGACCGAGCCGGCGCACCAGCTCACGCCGTACCCGGACCAGGAGCAGGGAGCTGCCGCCGATGTCGAGGAACCGGTCGTCGACGGAGATCTCCGCCAGCCGCAGCACCTCGCGCCACACCTCCTCCAGCACCTGCTCGGTGCTGCTGCGGGGAGTGACGGCCTCCTGCGCGGCGAGCCGTTCGAAGGTCTCGGGGGGATCCAGCCGGGCCCGGTCGGTCTTGCCGCTGGCGGTCAGTGGCATCGCGGGCAGCAGGCGGTACGCCTCGGGCAGCATCAGCCGCGGGAGCTTCGGCCGGAGGAAGGCGTCGAGCAGGCGCGGCGCCGCACCGGGGTCCAGTGCCGGGGCGGGGACGACATGGGCGACGAGCCGGGTGTGGCCGTCGATCTCGTGGGCGAGCACCGCGGCGTCCTGCACACCGGGGTGCTCCAGGAGGAGGGTCTCGATCTCCTCCACCTCGATCCGCACCCCGTGCACCTTGGTCTGGGTGTCGATCCTGCCGCGCAGCTCGATCACGCCGTCCCGCCCGACGCGGGCCAGGTCACCGGTCCGGTAGAGCCTGCCGCCGCCGGCGGGGTCGTCCAGGAACCTGAGTGCCGTCAGGTCGGGCCGGCCCACGTAGCCCGGGGACACCCCGGCGCCCAGGACGCAGAGTTCGCCCTCGTCACCCGCGGGCACCTCGGCGAGGTTCTCGTCGAGGATCCGGACCCGTACGCCGTCGATCGGGCGGCCGACGGGGACGACGGCGGGCCAGGTGCCGGGGTCGCCGTCGAGGGTGTGGGCGGTGGCGTCCTGGAACTCCGTGGCGCCGTAGTGGTTGTGCAGCCGGGCTCCGGTGCGGCGGAACAGGTCCCGGATGTGCGGGGTCGTCCGCAGTTGCTGGCCGGTGGTGACGACCTCGCGCAGCGGCGGGAGTTCGCCCTTCTCCTCAAAGACGGCCTGGGCGACCTGTTCGAGCAGGGGGACCGGGAGGAACAGCCGCTCGACGCGCTGCCCGCTCAGGTGGGCCACCAGCGCGAACGGATTGCGCCGCACCTCGTCGTCCGCGAACACCAGGGTGCCGCCGAAGCAGAGGGTGGAGAAGATCTCGTGGAACGAGAAGTCGAAACTGAGCGCGCACACCTGGGCGGTGCGCATGCGGCAGCTCCCCGGTCGCGCCCGGTCGTGCCAGCTCAGCAGGTTCACCAGGGCGCCGTGCGTCATCAGGGCGCCCTTGGGGGCCCCGGTCGAGCCGGAGGTGAACAGCGCGTAGGCGATGTCCTCGCCGGTGAGCGCGGGGCTGTCCGGCGCGGCACGTCCCTGCGGGTCGTCGCCGGCCGGCCGGCAGTCCCCGTCCAGCGCGAGCACCGGCACCGGCAGACCGCCGGGCAGCGGCTCGCCGTCGGTGATCACCAGGGCCACGGCGGCCGTGCCGGTCACGTGCCGGACCCG
Source organism: Streptomyces sp. NPDC094143 (assembly GCF_040303825.1). NCBI lineage: Bacteria > Bacillati > Actinomycetota > Actinomycetes > Kitasatosporales > Streptomycetaceae > Streptomyces > Streptomyces sp. NPDC094143. Next base: position 103,309 of record NZ_JBEOTZ010000008.1, on the reverse strand, counting down.
TTCCACGGGGTCGGCGAGGTCGATCGGGACGTAGGCGGCACCCGCGCGCATGACGCCGAGCATGGCCGCCACGGCCTGGGGCGACCGGGCCAGCCTGATGCCGACGAAGTCGCCCCGCCGGACGCCCGCCCGGTGCAGGGCCCGGGCCACCCGAAGCGTCATGGCGTCCAGTTCGCCGTAGCTCACCTGCCGGGTGCCGTGCACCATCGCGGCGGTGCCGGCCCCCGGGCCGTCACCGTGCCGCCGGACCAGCTCGTGGACGGTGACCGACGGGTGTTCCGAGGCGCGGTTCGGCATCAGGCCGCCGCGCGGGACGACAGGGAGGGGAAATAGTCCTCGCGGGTGCCGTCCCTGCGGATGTCCCAGGTGGCGCAGTGCAGGGAGCCGCCGCACTCGAAGACGTCGCGGAAGGGGACGGTGAACACCTCGAAGCCGAACGAGTCCAGCAGGTCCTGGAGCGGCTTCTCCTGCTCCTCGCAGATCACCTTCTCCGGGGAGATGCTGAGGACGTTCATGGAGAGCCACTTGGAGGACTGGCAGTACAGCGGCATGTCGTCGTTGGTGAGCACCGGCTCCGGCGCGTCCACCAGCTGCCAGCCGTCGTCGGTGAACATCCGCCGCTCGGCCTCGCGGATGGGCCGGTCGGGGTTGGTCAGGACCAGCCCGGGGCGCAGCGGGACGAAGGTGCAGTCGATGTGGGACGGGAAGTAGTCCAGCGGGAAGTGCACGGGGTGCACCCGGAACCCCTTGGGCTCCAGCGTCCGCCGCAGCCAGCTGATGCCGGCCCGGTTGGTGGTCATGGACTCCTGGACGAGGATGTCCCGTCCGAGGCGGCTCATGTCGGCGGCGTCGAAGACGACCTCGTCCTGGGTGACGCAGAACTCGGACTCGTGCATGCGGGCGTGGCGTTCCTCGACCGGCCACTCCCAGAACTCCTGGCGGTACATGGCGTCGGCCATCGTGGGCTTGGGCGCCACGGTCCAGGCGACCCGCTGGTCCGACTCCCAGTACTCGTACACCAGCTTGCGGTAGGGCTCGTACTCGAAGTAGCGGGCCCGGCGCGACATGGTGGCCTCGAGGATCTCGTTGCCCAGCGTGATCATCACGTCGCGCGGGCACACCGCGCAGTACTGGTTCTCGACCTCGAAGCCGGGGGTCCGCAGGGGCTGGGAGAAGTCGTACGGCGCCGGGCGCCGGACCGTCACGCCGTGCGCGGCGAGCAGCGCCGCCAAGCCGTCGAGCTGCTCGTTGGCCCGCGCCACGGCCTCGTCGGACTTGGGGCCGGTGGGGAAGGGCACGTCGGCCGGGCCACGGACCGCCGGGCGGTTGCCGGGTTCCGTGGGTTCGAAGCACGCTCCCGTGGCGGAGCCGACCACGACCTCCTGAAGGGTGTCCCACTCGTTCCACGCGTTCACCACGGGCATGGTTCCGCTGCTCTTGGTCATTGGCTGTTCCTTCTCATCCTGCGATGGTCAGAAGTCGGTGGTCGGCCCTGCCCGCCGTCAGCGCCCGGACGCGGGAGACATAGACCGATTTCGCGGGGCCGACGAGGTCCACGGCGGCGACGGGGTCCACGGCGCACAGTCCGTCGACGAGCCGCGGCAGGCTCGCCGTGTCGAACCACTGCTCGGTGAGCATGTGCCGGTACGCCTCGGGGGTGTCGTCCACCCGTTCGCCGGTGAGCGGCGAGACGACGGCGGCCGTGGCCGGCCGGAAGTCGGCGTCGGCGAGGAGGGCCCTGAACTCGTCCCTCTCCGGCAGCGCCCACGGGCAGTGCTCGGCCCGGTCGATACGGTCGAGCACGGCCGTACCCAGCGTGCCGAGGCGGCGCGTGAGGGCTTCGGTCTCGCTGCCGCGGAAGCTGAGGGCGATCAGACCGCCTCCGAGGTCGACCGAGAGCCACGGCGCGTCGTCCGCCGTCGCCAGCACCTCCAGGAGCCGTTCCGCGTCCCCCTCCGACGAAGGCAGCAGCGCGAGGGTGATGCCGTTGGGGCGTGCTTCCTTCCGCGCGATCTGGGTGTTGTTGATGTCCCGGATCAGGCGGAAGCAGGTCTCCTCGGTGATCACCCCGGCGGCGAGCAGGCTGGGGATGCAGCCGGCGCTCATGCCTCCGAACGCGGTCCACCGGGATTCCTCGGCGGAGGTGCGCCGCAGCAGCGCCACGGCGAGGAGGGCCTCGTGCACGGTCGAGGACAGACCGGCGTGGCCGTGCGTCACGTCGAGGCGGGCGGGGTCGAACCCGCAGACCTCACCGGCCAGTTCGAGCAGGGCGTCGTCCTCGTCGAGGACGGCGGTCAGCTCGTCCCGGGTGAGCGGCACCAGGCCGGGGAAGATGAGCGCGCGGTCACTCGACACGGGCGACACCGCCGGTTTCCGGTTCGATGCCGCACTCCGGGTCCAGTTGCATCGACTTCACGACGAAGGCCGAGGGTTCGAGGACGATGTGGGTGTCCAGCCCCAGGCCCTCGATGTAGCGCAGGATGCCGCTCCAGTTGAGGATCGTGGTGTACTGCTCGACGGCCAGCCGCGTGATCGCCGCGCCGCTGGTGTAGGGCCGGGCGTCGTGGCTGATCAGCGGGATGTCGAGGTTGCGGCACGGGTCGTTGAAGTGCCACTCGTCCGCGAACGTCTTGCGGACGCCGTCCATCAGGTCGCAGTGCCCGGGGTAGCTGAAGGGGATCGGCTTGTACAGGGCGCCCGCCTTCATCAGCGCCGGCTTCATGGCGTCCAGGTCCGAGGTGCGGCAGGCGGCCAGGAACTGGTTGCTGGAGACGTGCCCGGACAGGTGCAGCAGGTGGTCGACGCCGTGGGCGCGCAGTTCCCGGAACACGGCTTCGTGGTCGCCGTTGTAGAAGAAGACGCTGACGTAGTCGGTGCCCTCGAAGACGTCGATCTCGATGGCGGCCATGGTGTGGGACATGCGCACCATGTCCTCCAGCGACACCCAGCCGACGGCGGCGGCGGCGCTGATGAAACCGAGGCTCATCCCGGTCACGCACACCGGCTGCACGTCGCGGCGGCGGACGTCCTGCTGGTAGCCGACGACGCCCATCAGATTGATGAGCGGGCGGCGGAACCGGGGATCGTTGAGCTGGTCCTCGTCACCGTCGCGGAGCACGCCCCGGAAGTCGATCGACAGGGTGTCACTGGCCAGGTCGAGCGCGAGCTGCATGGGCCGGGAGTCCAGGCAGCGCTGCCGCACGTCGGCGTCCAGGTACACCTGCGAGGGGAAGATGTACACGCCCGTGGCGGTCACAGCGAGGCCCCCTCGTCGACGGTGACGACCTCACCGTTCACGGCGGCGAAGTCGGGGCCGGTGATCCGGCGGATGACCGCGGCGACCTTCTCCGGCGGCATGAGCCGCTCCTCGAAGTCGGGGCCCATGACCTCCTCGACCACGTCGCGCGGTACGGAGTTCAGCAGCTTGGTGTCGCGGATCGGCCCCGGGGAGACCGTGTTGAAACGTACGCCGAGCCGTCCCCATTCGCGGGCGAAGCCGCGCGTCATCATCTCGATGGCGGCCTTGCTGGTGATGTAGCCGATCGCTCCGGTGATGTAGCGCCGGGTGAGGATCGAGGAGACGTTCACGACGCTGCCGCCGCCCGTGGCGGCCAGGGTCTGCGCGCTGATCGCGTTGATCTGGTACGTGCCGAAGACGTTGGCGTCGATGACGGACTTGAAGGCCTCGGCGTTCGAGATGGTGGCCACGGCAGCCTCGTTCGTCACGGCGCAGTTCACCACGACGTCACAGGGGCTGACTTCGAGGAGCAGTTCGCGGATGCGCGCGCCGCCGGTGTCCGCCGTGGGCAGGGACAGCTGCCGTATCTCCGCGGTGCCGCCTGCCTCCTGTACGGCCGCGGCGGCCTTCTCCGCCTCGTCCTGCCGGCCGTGGTACGTGATGAAGACCTTCTGCGCCAGCGGCGCGAACTGGCGCGCCACCTCCTGGCCGAGGCCGCTCGTACCGCCGATCACCAGGACGTTGCGGTACTCCTTCGTCTGTTCTGCACTCATCGTTGTTCCCCCTCGGGAGTTCCGGGATCGGCTGGCGCGTGCCGCATCAGGCCGTCGGCGAGCGCCCTTACGCGGTCCCTGTCGACACGTCGTCCCACGCGCGGCTGGTAGTGCGGATAGGGACGGCGGTACTCCTCGCGGGTCAGGGAGGACTTCACGGCGGGAAGCGTCCCGTCCGGTGTCTGGAAGTAGTCCTCGCAGACCGCCTCCAGCGACAGTCCGTCCGTCAGCGCCAGATGGAGGGTGCTGTCGTTGTGAAGTCCGGTGGTGAACTCGACGCGGCGGCAGTTCAGTACCTCGAAGAGGTAGTCGACGAGGAGCATGGCCGCCTCGATGCCGATGCCCGTACGCCACAGCCGCTCATCGCCCGTGGCGCCGCCTACTTCGTAGACGCCCTCGCCCAGCCGCCAGAAGTGGGCCACCCCGATGAGCGTGCCCTGCCGGTCGGTGATCAGGGCGCCGCGGCGGCCTTCGCCTTCCAGCCCCTGGTACTGGGAACGGCGCACCAGGTGACTCGAGGTGCCCCGCAGCAGGGTTTCGCACTCGGTGGCGGTCAGCCACTTCGCCACTGTCTCCAGGGAGTCCGGCGAGAACGGGACCAGTTCGCACAGGAGCCCCTTCACGAGTGCTCCTAGGCGGCGTTCAGCTGGTCGTGGACGCTGCGCAGCGAGCTCACGTCCTCGACCTTGAGGTCGTAGACCTTGTCGCCGAAGACCGGCAGGAGAGCGGAGGCGAACCGGAGGGTGTCCATCGACTCCAGGCCGTACGCGCTGTCGCGGCCGAAGACCACGGTGTCGTCCCCGGGGACCTCGCCGCCCGAGCGCTCACCGAAGAGGGTGAGGAATATCTTGCGGAGTTCGTCCATGATTCTCACGCTTCCACTCGTATGTCGTAAGGCAGCCGGAAGCAGAGCGAGCCCCACATGAATCCGGCTCCGATGGCTCCCACCGCGATGACGTCTCCCGCCGTGGCCCGGCCGTTCTCGGCGAGGCGCCACAGCGCGGTCAGCGGGGATGCGCCACCCGTGTTGCCGAGGGTGTCGACCGTGACGGCGACCTTGGCCATGTCCACTCCGACGGAGCCGGCGATGTGCTCGATGAGCCGCAGATTGGCCTGGTGCAGGGCGAACCCGGCGACGTCCTCGATCTCGACCTCGGCCGCGTCGAGCGCTGCCGCGAGCGACTTGGGAACCCTGGTGGTCGCCTCCTGCCACACGGTGGGACCGTCCATGGTGAGGTAGGGCGTGACCGCCGAGTCGTCCGCGGGATCCTGCCGGTTCAACAGCGCGGTACCGGCCAGGGCGACTTGGCTGGAGGGAGAGTTGCCCAGGTCGTAGCTGAGGAGGCCGTCGGATCCGGGCGTCTTGGTCAGCACCGTGGCACCGGCGGCGTCTCCGAAGAAGACGCGTACCACGCGATCCGCCGGGTCGGTGGCGCGTGAAGGGCCCTCGGCGCACACGACGAGGGCGTTCTGCACATCCGGTTCCTGGAGCAGGCAGGACGCGGTGTAGACGGCGTAGACGACGGACGCGCAGGCGTGCTGCGTGATGTCGACGATGCGCGGGGTCTCGATGCCGAGACGGTCGGCGAGCAGGACTCCGAGGGAGGGCATCACCCATTCCGGGCTGCTGCAGGTGACGACCAGGACGTCGATGTCCCGCATGTTCAGGCCGGCCTGCCGGACCGCCTTGCGCGCGCTCTCCTCGGCCAGATCGGTGATGGTCTCGCCGTCGGAGAGGTACCGCCGCTCGCGGATGCCGGTCTTCCGCTCGATCCAGTCCGGTGAGGTGTTCAGCGTCTCGCAGAGCTCTTCGTTCGTGACGACCCGGTCCGGCAGGGCCATGCCGACGCTGAGCGGACTGGTCGGGGTGAGTTGCCATCTGGGCACGCGGCCTCCTCCAGGGTCGGACGGGTCGGGAACGGTTCGGTGCGGTGAGGACGGCGGGCCGACCGCTGCGCGGGATTGCACGCAGCGGCCGGCCCACTCGTCCGGGCGTCAGCAGCCCTCGCTCGCGCCGCTGGCGGGCAGCTCGACGCCCTCGGCGACGATCTCGGTGCCCTGCAGGTCGATCACGTTGGTGAGATCCATGACATTTCCCCCTTTCCGGGTTTCGGTTCCTATGGGATACACCACCCAGAAGGGCGATGGTCTGGGGTGGACGCGAGATCCGGGGTCACGCACTCCACGACGTGCCGTCGTGGGCGGCCGTGAGATCTTCCAGCGTCTTCTTGCGCAGCGAGGAGAGAAGTTGTGCACGGCTTTCCGTCAGCCGTTCCCCGCGTTCGACGAATTGTGCGACATCGGCTCTGCAGACTATCCCGGCCCAGAACTCGCCGTCGATGAAGAAGCGATCCCTGAGCATTCCCTCGACGATGAATCCGGAATACTGGGTGAGATATTCGAGCAGGGCCTCGTTGTAGGTGGCGACGAGCAGCTCGACCCGCTTCACCTCGGCGGCCCGCAGCAGCATGGACAGCGCCGCGCGAATGGCCCCGTCCGTGGCTTCCGGCGTCCAGGCCTCATCGGAGCACGAGGTGAGGATCAGGCGGAAGTACCCCGGAGTCTGGCCTGCCGACCAGCTCACGGCGCCGATGACCCGCGAATCCCGGCGGACGAGGACGTGGGATTTCCGCTCGTCCTCGATGATCCGCCGGCGCATGGCCGCCGTGCGCCAGACCGGCCCCTCCGTGGAAACGTAGGAGAAAGGAACAGCGAGCACTTCGTCAAGCAATGCTTCTTCGTCCCCGGTGACGACCGGAACGAATTCCATCGACGTACTCGCGCTGCCGTCCATTCTCCCCCGATTCCCTCAGCCGCTTCTTTTCGGTCTCCCTGCGGCTCTGAAACAAACTTAGATCGGGGCCAAATGAAGTGTCAACGGAGAACCGAGCGGAAAGCGGCTGCCTTTACGCGAGCACCGGAATCCGGCGACGCGCGAACACGGAATTAGGAGGCGTCCTGGACTCCACCGCGCCGCTCCAGGGCGGCGGCGATCCCCGCGTAGGCGTGGGCGTTGGCCCGGAGCAGCTCGGCCACGGTGCCGGCCCAGTGCGGAGGCACGTGGTGCACGATCCGCTCCAGGGCGGCCTGTTCCACGGAACTGTGGTTGAGCAGGCGCAGCAGGGCCCTGCCGGATTCGTTGAACCGGATCGACGGGTCGTTGCGCAGGCTCTCCAGCGTCGCCTCCCGGTCGAACTTCCAGGGGGCGTCGGCGCCCAGCGGCGGACCTTCCTTGGCAGGGCCGCTCTTCGGGGCGGACTTCACCGCCTGCTCGGGTCTGCGCTGCTGCGGCACCACTTCCTCGCCGGCCCGGAGCCGCTCCCGTACGTCCCGCACGGTCGAGGGGGCCACGCCGGCGAGCCGCGCGACTTCCCGCAGCGACAGTTCCGGCTGCTCGGCGAGTAACCGGCCGGCCTCGCGCCGCCCCGAGTCGCTGCTCAGGGGCCTCGCCCGCCCGTCGCTCCCCGTTCGCCTGTCCAAGTGTCCACTCTGGACGGTCGACCGCTTCCGGAGGGCTCCGACCGTGGTGGCGGACAACCCCGTGGCCCGGGCTATCCGGCGGTCCGACCACGTCGGATGGGTACCGAGGATGCGGCCGGCCGCGGCGGTGCGGTCCGCCAGGGACAGCGGCAGGCCGTGTGAGGCGTTGAGCGCGACCCCGAGGATGAAGGCATCTTCGTCCGTGCCGTCGAAGAATCGCGCGAGGATCGTTTCGTGTCCGTGGTGCTGTGCCGCTTTGACCCGGTGCACGCCGTCGACGACGCGCAGCGTTCCACGCTGCACAACGATCGGCGGAAGTGTGGTATCCGATGAGGCCAGCAGCCGTACATGGCCGAGATCAAGTCCGGCTCGTCGCGGTGAGTCCTCGATGTTCAGCGAGGCGATGGGGATCGTTTCGGGTATCTGGACCACTCTATCGAGCAGAGCCGTATGACATGACGCCACGTCATCCATGCTGTTTTCCCCCTGATTTTCTTGTAACTCTGGCCACACTCATTCTTTGCCGTACCGCGATCAGGTCAAGGGCTGGCAATCAACACCAGCCACAGGGGATTCGCCGCCTCCTCCCCCTTGACTGGAAAGCATCCATGGCCGGAAGCCGCCGTGGCCCGGCGGGACGGCGTGTCGGGGCGACGGAAGATGGCTGAATGTGAAGCTTTACGGAGAGCTTGTCGAGGGCTCGTGCCCGTGGCATGCCCCGTCTCCCCCGCACGTCACCACGACGGCCGTCCGCAGGATCCCGTCGCGGAGCTGCCAGGTGCCGTCGAAGCACCCGGCAGTTCCGGCCCCGAAGGCCGTGATCCGGGTGCCGAAGGTGCCGTCGCCGCAGAAGGCGACCTCGGCGTCGGCGAAGCCGAGGTGCCTGCCGACCAGGGGGTTCCACGCCTTGTAGACGCTCTCCTTGGCACTGAACAGCAGGCGTTCCCACCACACTTCGGGCCGTAGCGCGGACAGCTCGGACAGCCGGTGGCGTTCGGACGGGGACGAGATCAGGGGCAGGATCGCGCCGTCGGGAAGCGGAAGGTTGGGCTCCGCGTCGAGTCCGAGTGACGCCATGCGCGTCGACTCGGCCACCGCCGCCGCCCGGTACCCCGGGCAGTGCGTGATGCTGCCGACGACGCCTGTCGGCCAGAGCGGGGCGCCCGACGGGCCCCGCGGAACGGGAACCGCCGGGTGGCCGAGGCGACGCAGGGCTTCCCGCGCACAGCTCCGGGCGGTGATGAACTCCCGCCGGCGTTTGCCGACCGCCGACGCGATGACATGGCTTTCCTCGGGGAAAAGGTCTTCCTGGACATCGTGGAAAAGCTCGACGTGGACCACGGACGCCGGAAACAGTGCGCCGACGCCTCTCACCAAGTCGCCTCGGCCGTCCGATCCCTGCGTGTCGTACACCGTCATGCCGCGATTATCCCGGTAATGCGCTCCCTGGTCGGCGGCAACTGCACGGGAGCCTATGGAGCTTGACAGGCCCATAGCGGCAAAGCACAGTGATTGACGTCGGTTACTCGGTCATGGACCGAGGGCGTACCACGGGGCGGTCCGACACAAGACGCGCCCGATTCATGGTGTGCACACAAAAAGCGCGGAGCCGCTGTGCTCGACACCGCCCGCAAAGGGGATATGCACACCGCCCGTCGCCCGTTCCCTTCTCGCGAGACCTGTCGGCTCGTCGAAGGAATTGTGCGCGTGCCGCAGTGAGCAATGCCGATTTCACGGGGAGGGATGGCGATGGCAGCGGTGCTCATGGGCCTCGGGGGATACCTCCCGCCGAAGGTGGTCACCAACGAGGACCTTTCGGCGACGCTGGACACCACCGACGAGTGGATCACCACCAGAACCGGAATCAAACGCAGACACGTGGTCGACGGCGGCCTGTCGACCGGAGACCTGGCGGTCGAGGCGGGGGCCAGGGCGCTCAAGTCCGCGGGGCACACGACTGTCGACGCGGTCGTGGTGGCGACCACCTCACCGGACCGGCTCTGCCCGGCGGTGGCCCCCGAGGTGGCCGACCGGCTCGGCCTGGGCCCGGTGGCCGCCTTCGATCTGACCTCCGCGTGCAGTGGCTTCGTCTACGGACTCGCCACGGCCGCGGGACTGATCGCATCGGAAGCGGCCGACACGGTCCTGTTCATCGGCGCGGAGGCGTTCACCACTCTGGTGAACCCGGCCGACCGTACGACGGCACCCATCTTCGGCGACGGGGCCGGAGCCGTGGTCCTGCGCCGCGGCGAACCCGGCGAGACGGGCGCGCTCGGCCCCTTCGACCTGGGAAGCGACGGCGCACGGGCGGATCTGCTGGCGATCCCGGCGGGCGGCTCACGGCAGCGGTCCGCGGACGGCGGGCCGGCCCACGACGTGGTTCCCGAGGCGGACTGGTATCTGCGGATGGCCGGCCGCCCCCTCTACCAACAGGCCGTCGAGCGTATGAGCCGCTCGGCCCGGGCCGCCCTCGACAAGGCCGGCTGGACCGTGGCCGACGTGGACTGGTTCGTCGGCCACCAGGCCAACGTCCGCATCGTGCGGGCCGTGGCCGAGGAACTCTCGATGCCCGAGGAGCGGACGGCCGTCAACATCGACCGCGTGGGCAACACGCTCGCCGCCTCCATCCCGCTCCTGCTCAACCACCTCGCGGCCGACGGCGCCCTGAAGCCCGGCGCACGGATTCTGCTGTCCGCCTTCGGCGCCGGGCTCTCCTGGGGTTCGACGGTACTGGAGTGGCCGGACCTGTCCGTCGAGAGCGTCCACTGACGCCGGCTGCGCACTCCACCCGCCCACACGGTCCACCGGCACCGGCCGGGGTGACCGACCGGCCGGCTGCCCGGCCGACCACCACACAGATCACGGGAGAAGAAATGAACACCATGCACGACTCCGTCGCCGAGGTCATGGTCACCCGCTTCGGCATGGACCGGGACCTCGTCGTCACCGAGGCGACCTTCGACGATCTGGGCCTCGACTCGCTCTCCCAGATCGAGCTGGGCACCGCCCTGAGCAAGGAGCTGGGAGTGGACCTCAGCGACGACGAGATGGCGGAACTGTCGTCGGTCGGAGACATCGTGACCCTGCTGGAGAGCAAGGGCGCCGACGCCCGATGAGCGGCTTCGCGGCGCTCGTCACGGGAGCGGGGCTCGTCACCTCCGCAGGGACAGGGCTGAAGGCGAACTGGGAGAAGGTGCTCGCGGGCGAACCCACCGCAGCCCATCTGCCGGAACTGGACGGCCTGCCCGTGACGATGGCGTGTCGCGTGCCCGGTTTCTCTCCGCAGGACTTCGGGCTCCGCGACTTCTGGAAATGGGACCGCTTCACGCAGTTCGCCGTCGTGGCCGCGCGCGAGGCGCTGGAGCAGGCGGGACTGGCCCCGGGCGACTGGGCGGACAGCGCCAGAGTCGCCGTGCTCATCGGCTCCGGGGCGGGGGGCACGGCCACCTTGGAGGCACAGCACCGGGCCCTGCTGGAGGACGGTCCCACCGCGGTGTCCCCGCTGACCCTGCCGATGGGGCTCGTCAACATGGCGGCCGGCCAGGTGGCGATCGACATCGCGGCCCACGGTCCCTGCCTCGCCCCGGTCACGGCGTGCGCGGCCGGCGCCAGCGCGATCGGCATCGGCCGCGAACTCCTGCGGCAGGGTGTCGCGGACGTGGTCGTGGCCGGCGGGGCCGAAGCCCCCATCACACCGCTGTACGTCTCCTCCTTCGCCCGGATGCGCGCGCTGTCCCGGCGCCTGGACGACCCGGCGACCGCGTCCCGGCCCTTCGACGCGGGCCGGGACGGCTTCGTGCTCGGTGAGGGCGCCGGGGTGCTGGTGCTGGAGTCCGAGGAGCACGCGGCCGCACGCGGCGCCCGGCCGCTGGCCCGGCTGACCGGCTACGGCGCCTCCTCGGACGCGCACCACGTCACCTCGCCGCACCCGCAGGGACGGGGCGCCGAGCTGGCGATGCGGGCAGCGCTCGACGACGCCGGCCTGACCGGCGAGGACGTGGACTACGTCAACGCCCACGGGACGTCGACACCGCTCAACGACGTGACGGAGTCGGGCGTCATCAGCCGCATGCTCGGAAACGGGGTGCGGGTGAGCTCCACGAAGGGCGTGACCGGCCACCCGCTGGGCGCCGCCGGGGCGATCGAGGCCGCCTACTGCGCACTCGCCGTCCGCGACGGACTGATCCCCCCGACGGCGGGCCTGACCGACCCGGACCCGCGGATCGAGGTCGACCTCGTCCGTGGCGCCGCCCACCCCGGCCCCGTCCGCGCGGCCCTGAGCAACTCCTTCGGCTTCGGTGGCCAGAACGCCACGCTCGTCTTCACGTCCTGACCCGCGCCGACGACGACCGATGCCCGACGTGACGGAGGTATTCATGGGGAACACACCGGCCACGCCCCGGCACGGCGACGACGGCATCCTCGTCACCGACCTTCCCGGCCTTCTCTTCGACGGAGAGTACGAGGAGACTCATCACGACATCCGAGCGGTCCTCTTCGACCCGGCGTTCGACCCCCACGAGGGCCTGACCCCGAGGGAGTCCGGGAAGCTGACCTACGAACGCTCCAGAGTGCTGCACGCCGCGCTGGAGCGACCGCTGAGCATGCTGCGCCGGCCGCGGCGGCTGTTCGCCCTGGCGGAGTGGTCGTCGCTGCTGGACCCCGCGGTCTTCTCCGTGCTCCTCGTCCACCACAACCTCTGCCTCGGCACGGTCCTCGACCTCGGTGCGGGCCGGGACGACATCAAGGACCACGTCGAGGAACTGGACCGGCTCGACTCCTTCGGCCCCTACATGGCCACGGAGTTCGGGTACGGCAACAACGTGGCCGCGCTGCGCACCGAGGCGGTCTACGACGCGGAAGCAGAGGCGTTCCTGCTCAACACCCCGGACGCCGGCGCGCAGAAGTTCATGTCCTTCGGCGGCTTCGAGGACATTCCGAAGCTCGCGGTGGTGCTGGCCCGGCTCAAGGCAGGCGGGAAGAACCACGGGGTCCACCCCTTCATCGTCCGGATCAGTGACGGGGAGAAGCTCAGCGAGGGCGTGCGCGTCACACCCTGCCCCGAACAGCCGGTCCAGGGCATCGACCACGCGCTGACCTGGTTCGACCATGTCACCGTCCCGCGACGCAACCTCCTGCACGGCGAGCTCGGAGGGTTCTCGTCCGACGGTGCGTTCCAGCCCGGCGGTGGGAACCTGCGCCGGCGGTTCCTGCGGACGATGAGCCGCATCCAGCCGGGCCGCCTCTGCGTGGCGAGCGCCGCGGTGGGCGCCGGAAAGGCGAGCGTCTACACGGCCCTGCGCTATGCGGAGAGAAGGATGACCAACGGCCCCGGCCGGGGCGAAGTGCCCGTGCTGGAACACCGGAGCCATCAGCGGGACCTGTTTCCCGCCCTGGCCAGGGTGTACGCCATGAATCTGCTCCTGAACCACGCCAAGCGGGAGTTCCTGGCCCACTCCGGCGACACCCCGGACGACCTGAACCACCTGATCTCGATCACGAAGGCCCTCGCCACGTGGGAGATGAGCGACGTCGCCGGGATCTGCCGGGAACGCTGCGGAGCCCAGGGCATGTTCCGGGTCAACCGGATCGCCGATTACGGCTCGCTGCTGCACGGCCTGGTCACCGCCGAGGGCGACAACCAGGTGCTGCTGGCGACGACGGCCGGCCAGCTGATCGCCCGAGCCGACCCGGACCGGTCTCCGGTTCCGCCGGCCGGACCCGTGGGCCGGGTCGAAGACGCCGGGGCGGCCGGTGGCGACGGCCCGGACGTCCAGGTGGACTTGCTGCGCTACCGGGAGCAGTACCTGTGCCGGGCGGCGCGGGCATCGATGGCGGAGTCGGAAGGCACGTACTTCGACGCCTGGAACGGCGTGGTGAACACCGCCCTCGACATGGCACGGACACGTGGAGTCCGCATCGCGCTCGAGCAGTTCTGCGCTGCGGTGCCCTCGCTCGCCGACGCGCAGGACCGGACGGCCCTGCGTGTGCTGGCGTCGCTGTACGGACTCGTCGAGATCCAGCGCGACGCGGGCTGGTACCTGGCCAAGGGCCTGCTGACCGCGGAGCAGGTCGAGGGGATGCCCGCCGCGGTGGACCGTTGCTGCGAGCTGCTCCGTCCGCACGCGGGGCGCCTGATCGACGCGTTCCGGCTCTCCCCGGAACTGCTGCGCGCCCCGATCGCCTTCGAGGACTACGCCGCCGCCTTCCAGCGCCAGGTCGGCGCACTCGGCCCCGACGCGAACCCGCCGCTCACTCCCGGGCGGTGACCACGGCCTCGTTCACCGGGTCCGTCAGGGGGATGCCGCCGGGCCCTTCAGGGCAGCAGCACCCCGGTCAGCGTTCCCGCGAGGGTCAGGGTCAGGAAGGCGGCGCCCCAGGTCATCGCCAGGCGTATGCGGCGGTACTTGAGCGAGATCGCGCGGTGCAGGAACTCCAGGTGGGTCTCGGCGGCGGAGCCGGGGCGCGGCCGGGACGCCAGGCCGAGCAGGACCAGTGCCGGGGCGCAGGCCGCGCAGCCGGACCAGACCAGGAGCTGGGGAATCACCGCGTACTGGCCGGGCACGATGGCACCCACGGTGATCGCGCCGAGCAGGACCGTCAGGGCCGCGCCCAGCGTCGCCAGGGTCAGTCCCGCTCTGCTGTCGGCCTTCGCCAGTCGCTCCCGGGCCTGGATCAGGGGCCCGGGGCCGAGTTCCGCCGTGCGCTCGTGTTCGAGTGTGGTCATTCGTCCCCCTCACTGATCGGCGGCTTTCCCGGGTACCCGGGAGGGGCATTTCTACTACGCCGGCGTCAGCTGTTCCACGTCTCGTCGTAGGGGTCGCGGGGTGGCGGGACCGGGCGGGAGGAGACGACCTCGACGTACGGGACGGGGCCCTGGTTGACCGGGTCGACGGTGCGGCGGGGGGTGTGACGGCCGGTGATCTCCAGCCAGGTGTCGGGGCGCAGGACCGGGGGGACGGCGCCGGTCAGGGCGATCTTGACCGGCTGGGCGTCCGCCGCGCAGCAGTTGAGGCCCATGCGGACCAGGTAGGCGGTGCCCGTCCGGTCCAGGGTGACGAAACCGGTGATCTTCAGGTCGCGGCCCTTCAGGGAGCGGCCCTTGTCGTAGACCGCGCGGCTCGCGTAGTCGGCGACGGCGAGGCGGAGGGGGCCGTCGCCGGCGGGGAGCGCCGGGAAGCCGAAGGGTTTCGTCAGGGCCGTGCCGGTGTGGGACGCGCTGTAGGAGCCGAGGGCCGGCGGGGCGACCAGGATCAGGGCGAGGACCGGGAGGGTGAGGAGCCAGGAGACGCGTGGCTCGCGGTGGTGGTGTGCCCGGGCGGGGGTGCGGCGGTCGTAGTGGAGGGTCGCGGCCGCCGTCGCGATCAGGACCACGCCCGCCAGCAGGACCAGGGGACGCAGCCCCTCCTTGACGTAGCGCAGGTACAGATCGGTGGTGCCGGCGTGCAGGAGGGTGGCGCCGAGCAGGAACAGCAGGGCCGACTGGGCGAGGCGGTTCACAGCAGGACCGTTCCGGTCAGGGCCGACACGAGGACGGCCAGGGCGAGGGTCGCGGGGGCGAAGCGCAGGGCGAAGGCGCGGCCGAAGGTGCCCGCCTGCATCGCGAAGAGCTTGAGGTCGACCATCGGGCCGACGACCAGGAACGTCAGACGGGCCGTCAGGGAGAACTGGGTGAGGGACGCCGCGACGAACGCGTCCGCCTCCGAGCAGATCGACAGGAGCACGGCCAGGGCGGCGAGGGCCAGGACCGACAGGACGGGGTGGCCGGCGGCCAGGGCCAGCCAGTCGGCCGGCACGACCGCCTTGAGGGTCGCCGCCGCCATCGCGCCGATGACGAGGAAGCCGCCCGCGTGCGTGACGTCGTGGCGGACCGCGCCCCAGAAGGCCGCGCCTCCGCCCTGACCGTCGTACGGGGTCCGGGCCGCAAGCCGCAGCGAGTCCGTGCGGCCGAGCCGGTGCCAGAGCCAGCCCATCGCGCAGGCCACCAGCAGGCTCGCGACGAGGCGGGCCAGGACCATCCCGGGGTTGCCGGGGAACGCCACGGCCGTCGCCGTCAGGACGATGGGGTTGATGGCGGGTGCCGAGAGGAGGAACGCCAGGGCCGCGGCCGGGGTGACGCCCCGGCGGACCAGCGCCCCGGCCACCGGGACCGAGGCGCACTCGCAGCCCGGCAGGACCGCGCCCGCCGCACCCGCGACCGGAACCGCCAGGGCCGGGCGCTTGGGCAGGGCCCGCGCGAAGAACGACGGCGGCACGAACACCGCGATCGCCGCCGAGAGCAGCACGCCGAGCACCAGGAAGGGCAGGGCCTGGACCAGCACCGCGACGAACACGGTCATCCAGCTCTGCATCACCGGTGCGGACAGGGCGCCGCGGATCGGGTCCTGGAACATCACCGCCGTGAGCAGCAGGAGGGTCAGCAGGAGCGGGGAGTCGAGGTGCCTGGCCTCGTCCCCGTTCCTGTCCCCGCCCCGGGCGGGCTCCGCGTCCGTGTCCGTGTCGCTGTCCGCGGTCGTGTCCGCGGGGTCGGTCGGGGCGGTCTTCGTGGTGGCCACGGGCCCGGTACCTCCGGTGGTGCGCGAGGGCATGTCCCTCCCCTCCCCTTGTGTACGGGCGGGGTGGTCCCGCCGTTCACACCGCACGGTCCCCTTCTTCTGGAACCAGCCCTCCCGGTGCGGCAGTCTTCTCCCCGTGGGGAGCGTTCCGAACCAGGGTCAGCCAGGTGTTCCGGCCACGCACATGATCGTGTGCGGTGACGACGGACTCGCGCACCGGCTGGCCGCCGAACTGCGCGGGGTCTACGGCGAACAGGTCACGCTCGTCGTGCCGCCCTCCGGGCGCCGGGTGCGGCAGCCGGTGGTCGGGCGGGCCCGGGCCGCGTCGGCCGCGCTGCTCGACCGGTTCGTGAACGCGGCCGCCGGCCGCACGGGCACGGGCACGGGCGGCGCCGAACCCGCGCCGGGCGAACAGGTCGTGGAGGCCGCCGAGATCACCGAGGCCGTGCTCGGCGAGGCGGGCGCCGACCGGGCGGCCGCGCTGGCGCTCGTGTACGACGACGACGAGACCAACATCCGCGCCGCGCTCACCGCCCGCCGGCTCAACCCCCGCCTGCGTCTCGTACTGCGCCTGTACAACCGGAGGTTGGGCCAGCACATCGAGGAGCTGCTGGACCAGGCGTCCGCCGTGGCCTCCGGAACGGGGCCGGGGCACGCCGGACTCGACGCGTCGACGACCGTGCTGTCCGACGCGGACACGGCCGCGCCCGCGCTGGCCGCCACCGCCCTCGTCGGCACCAGCAAGGTCGTCCAGACGGAAGGCCTGGTGCTGCGGGCGGTGGAGCGGCAGCCGCCGCTGCCGGGCGAGGTGGCCGACCCGGGGCTGTGCACGCTGGCGCTGCTGTCCGCGACGAGCAACGACCCGGCCGGGGCGGACGGTTCCGAGGGCAGCGGGGAGCAGGGGCCGCGGCTGCTGCCGGACGAGGCGGCGGTGGCGTCGGCGACCGGCCGCGGGACCGTGGTGCTGGAGCAGGTGTCGTACTCCGGGCCGTCCCTGCCGTCGGGGCGGGGTGGTGTGCCGCCGTTCGCCTCGCTGTTCTCACGCAGGCTGCGGTGGTCGCTGGCCGGACTGGTGGGGTGTGTGCTCGCGCTCGCCGTCGCGCTGATGGTCGTGACCGGGCAGCATCCGTTGTACGCGACGTATGTGACGCTGCTCGATCTGTTCGGCATCAACGATCCCGCGTACCACGCTTCGACGGGGCGCCAGATCCTCCAACTGCTCTCCGGACTGATCGGGTTGCTGCTGCTGCCGGTGCTGCTGGCCGCGGTGCTGGAGGCGCTGGGGACGTTCCGCAGCGCGTCGGCGCTGCGCAAGCCGCCGCGGGGACTCGGCGGGCATGTGGTGCTGCTGGGCCTCGGGAAGATCGGGACGCGGGTGCTGACGCGGCTGCGGGAACTGCACATTCCCGTGGTGTGCGTGGAGTCCGACCCGGAGGCGCGGGGGCTCGCCACGGCACGGCGGCTGCGGGTGCCCGTGGTGCTCGGGGACGTCACGCAGGAGGGGGTCCTGGAGGCGGCGAAGATCCACCGGGCGTCCGCGTTGCTGGCGCTCACCAGCGCGGACACCACGAACCTGGAGGCGTCGCTGTACGCCCGGTCCGTGCGGCCCGATCTGCGGGTGGTGCTGCGGCTGTACGACGACGACTTCGCGACCGCCGTGTACCGCACGCTCCGGGCCGCGCATCCGTCGGCCCTCACCCGGAGCCGGAGCGTGTCGCACCTGGCCGCGCCCGCGTTCGCCGGGGCGATGATGGGGCGCCAGATCCTCGGGGCGATCCCGGTGGAGCGGCGGGTGCTGCTGTTCGCGGAGATCGAGGTGGGCGGGCATCCGCAGCTGGAGGGGCGGACGGTGGGCGAGGCGTTCCGCGCCGGGGCGTGGCGGGTGCTGGCGCTCAACACGGCGCCCTCGACGCCGGGTGAGGAACGGGCGGCGGCATCGGGTCTGGTGTGGGATCTGCCTCCTACGTATGTGCTCGGGGCCGGGGACCGGGTGGTGCTGGCGGCGACGCGGCGGGGGCTGGCGGAGTTGCTGGGGCGGAGGCGGCGGGAGCGGGCGGGGGCGTGAACGCCGAGCGGTGACCTGTCATGGCCCGGCGTCACAAGGTGCCCGGCGTTGCCGGTGGGGCTGGGCGTCGGCGCAACCCGGCGCTGCGGGGTACCGCCCCCGGCCCGACCCGAGCTACCGGGCGCCCGGAACCCCCTTCAGATGCCGCTCCGCGAACTCCAGCTCCAGCCGTACCTGCTTGATCCGCTCGTCCACGACCAGCGACCCGTGCCCGGCGTCGTACCGGTACACCTCGTGGACCGCGCCCCGCGCCTCCAGGCGCTTGACGTAGTTCTCGATCTGGCGGATCGGGCAGCGGGGGTCGTTGACACCGGCCGAGATGTAGACGGGCGCCTTGACCTGGTCGACGTACGTGATCGGGGACGACGCCTCGAAGCGGTCGGGCACCTCCTCCGGTGTGCCGCCGAGGAGCGTGCGGTCCATCGCCTTCAGCGCCTCCATCTCGTCGTGGTACGCCGTGACGTAGTCCGCGACGGGCACCGCCGCGATGCCGAGGGCCCACGCGCCGGGCTGGACGCCGAGGCCGAGGAGGGTGAGGTAGCCGCCCCAGGAACCGCCGGTCAGGACGAGCCGCTCGGGGTCGGCCAGGCCCGAGGTGACGGCCCACTCGCGGACCGCGGCGATGTCCTCCAGTTCGATGAGGCCCACGCGGTGCTTCAGGGCGTCCGTCCAGGCCCGGCCGTAGCCCGTGGAGCCGCGGTAGTTGACACGGATCACCGCATAGCCGTGATCGACCCAGGCCGCCGGGCCCGCCGCGAAGGAGTCGCTGTCGTGCCAGGTCGGGCCGCCGTGGATGTCGAAGACCGTGGGGAGCGGGCCGGTGGCGCCCCGCGGCTTCTGGACGAGGGCGTGGATGCGGCCGCCCGGCCCCTCCACCCACACGTCCTCCACCGGCACCGAGCCGGGCGACTTCAGGCCGGGCGGGTCGAGGACGACACCGCCCGCCGTGGAGCGCACCGCCGACGGCTCGGCCGCCGAGGACCACAGGTACTCCACGCTGCCGCAGGGCCGGGCCGTGGCGCCGGAGACCGTGCCGGGCGGGGTCGGGATCTCCGTCAGGGCACGGCTCGCCAGGTCGTAGCGGAACAGCTCGCTGCGGGCCTCGAAGCCGTGCACGATGAGCAGAGCGCTGCCGTCCGGGTACCACTCGGCGCTGACGTCGCCGGGCAGCTCCAGCGCCAGGTCCGTCTGCTCGCCGGTGGCCACGTCCCAGACGAGGGGCTCCCAGCGGCCGCGGCGCTGGTGGCCGATGAGCAGGCGCGTGTCGCCGTCGACGGGAGCGAAGCCGAGGACCTCCAGGCCCAGTTCCCGGGTGCCGCCCTCGGTGTCGTCGAGATCGGCCACCGCCGTGCCGTCGGGGCGCAGCACGCGCAGGGCCGAGTGCATGGCGTCGCCGTGCTCGGTGTGCTCGATGGCGATGAGCGAACCGTCGTGGGAGAGGTCGCCGACGCCGGCCGACTCGCGGTGGCGGTAGATCTCCACCGGGGCCTGGCCGGTGCGGACCAGGTGGATCGTCGTGCCGTCCTCGTCCGTGGAGCGGCCGACGACCGCCGTGCGGCCGTCGCGGCAGAGGGCGAGGCCCGCCGGGTACGAGGCCTGAAGGCCCTCGGCGGCCGGCTCGTCCGGGCCGCCCTCGAAGGGCTGGCGGCGCCACACGCCGTACTCGTCGCCGTCCTTGTCGTCGAACCACCAGATCCACGCGCCGTCCGGCGACAGCACCCCGTCCGTCGTGCCGTTGGGCCGGTCCGTCACCTGGCGCTGCTCGCCCGTCGACCGGTCCCACGCGTACAGCTCGTACGTCCCCGTCGCGTTCGACACGAACAGGGAGCGGTCCGGCGCGTCCTGCGCCCAGTCGGGCAGGGACACCCGGGGCGCCCGGAAGCGCTTCTCCCAGTCGGGCATCCGCTCCTGCTGTCCCGCCTGTACCACGTGTTCGTGCTGGTCCCGTTCATCCCGTGCGCCGGGCCCGTTGCTCTCAGTCATGGCCCCATACTGCCCGCCCAGGCCGGTATCCCGCTGGCCAGGTCCCCAGCCTGTGGACAACCTCCACCGGTCCCCCTCCGGCCGTTGCCCACCCCGCGGGCCCGGGCGGGCCGGCAGCCCCGTACCGTGGGGGTGTGTACCGGTTTCTGCTGACGCCCCGATGGTGGGGGATCAACATCTTCGTACTGCTGTCGATCCCCTTCTGCATCTTCATGGGGTCCTGGCAGCTGGGCCGGTTCGAGGACCGCGTGCAGGACCATCGCACCGCGACCGAACAGGTCTCCGAGGCCGCGCGCGAGGCGCCGCGGCCGCTGGCGGAGATGCTGCCGGTGACCAAGGCGACGTCCGGCAGGCCGGTCACCGCGAGCGGGCGCTACGGCAAGCAGTTGCTGGTGCCGGGGCGGGAGCTCGACGGCAGGCAGGGCTTCTACGTGCTCACGCTGCTGCGCACCGACTCGGGTGAGGCGCTGCCGGTGGTGCGCGGCTGGCTGCCCGGGACCGCCGAAGCGGCGAAGGCACCGGCCGCGCCGCGGGGTGAGGTCACGGTGACCGGGGCGCTGCAGGCGTCGGAGACACCCGGGGACAACGGGGTCAGTGCGCAGGGTGGCCTGCCGGCCGGGCAGACCGGGGCGATCAGTGCGGCGTCGCTGGTGAACCTGGTGCCGTACGACGTGTACGACGCGTGGGTCACGCTGACGGAGGGCGACTCGGGGATGAAGGCCGTGCCGGCCGCGGCGCCGCCGGACACGGGTCTTGATCTGAAGGCGTTCCAGAACCTCGGTTACACCGCCGAGTGGTTCGCCTTCGTGGGGTTCGTGATCTTCATGTGGTTCCGGCTGCTGCGGCGCGAGGTGGAGTTCGCGCGGGACGCGGCGCTGGGGCTGGTGCCGGACGAGGAGCCGGCCACCGCGGACGCCGGGGCGAGGTGAACCGGCGGCGCCGCCAGGCGTATTGATCACGAGCGTTGCCGACAGGGCCGGGTGGGTCCCCGGCCCGGCCTCAGCGGGGCGCCTTCCCCGGCTCTCGCCATCGCTCCCGGCGGGGAACCCCCGGGCCCGCCCGTGCCGCCGCAGCGGCACGAGTGCGACTGCCCGCGGCTACGCCAGCATCCCCGTCCAGTACACCGTCCCCGCGCACGCGTTCGGGACCACGACCGAGGTCGCGCCGGAGCCCGTGCCGGGCGTGTAGGTGACGGCGACGCTGCCGTCGACCGTGCCGTCCTCCCTGGCCAGTTGCGGGGCCGTGCCCGTGTCGCCGCCCGTGGACGTGCCGGCCGTGGTCGCCGGGTCCTCCGTGGGGGTCGGGTCGGGGGTGGGGTCGGGGCCGCCGACGCTGCCGCCGTCCGACGGGCAGGTCTCCGAGGGCACCCAGGCGAACTTCACGTCGTAGCCGAGGCCCGGCTGGAGCACCAGCTCGGCGGCCTCGAGGGACGGGTCGGGCAGCAGGCCGGCCGCCGCGTCCCCGGCCATGTGCCGGGCCGAGCCGACCTTGCTGATGTCGGCCGCGCCCTGCGGCAGCGCGCTCACCGAGCCGAGGGCGGTGACCGTACAGGCCGCGCCGGAGACGTTGGTGACGCGGAAGGAGCCGGAGACGGCGCCGGTGGAGTCGGGGGCGTTGCTGCTCCCGGACGCCGGGCCGAGCTGGGCCGCGGTGCAGGCGGGGATGCCGACGGCGGTGGTGGAGGAGGGGCCGGTGCCCTGGGACGAGCCGGTGCCCGTGCCGGAGCCGCCCTCGCCCTTCTCCTTCTCCTTCTTGTCGTCCTTCTCCTTGCCCTCGGTCTTGCCCGAGGAGCCGCCCGCGGTGCTCTCACCGCCGTCGGGGCCCTTGCCCTGGCTCGCGCCGCCCTGGGTCTCGGAGGCGTGGCCGATGGCGGAGGGGTTGGCGTCGGGGCCGGTGGCGTTGGAGACGTGGACGAGGGCGGGGATGGCGGTGCCGATGAAGAGCGCGGCGGCGGCCGCGCCCACGACGGCCTGCCGCTTGCGGGTGCGTCGTTGGGGCACCGCCTTGCGCAGGTACTCCAGCGTGCCGTCGCGCGGCTCCACCTCCTGCACCGCCTGGTGCAGCATCGTGCGCAGGTCCAGCTCGTCCGAGTCGAGCCCCTGGGGGCCCTGGTCGTCGGGGCCGTGGTTCACAGTTCCGTTCCCAGCGTGCGATTGCTTCGGATCTTGCCCGTGCAGCCTTGTCGGCTCGTGCCACTCGAAGGGCTCGTGCCGGTCGCGCCCGTCACGGCGCGCGCCGTCCGGTTCGTTCATGCCGGCGCCTCCATGGCCAGCCTGAGCGCCGCGATCCCGCGCGAGCCGTACGCCTTGACCGAGCCCAGGGATATGCCGAGCGTCTCGGCGACCTGCGCCTCGGTCATGTCCGCGAAGTAGCGCAGCACGAGCACCTCGCGCTGGCGGCGCTGCAGGCCCTTCATCGCCTTGATGAGCGAGTCGCGCTCCAGCTGGTCGTAGGCGCCTTCCTCGGCGCTGGCCATGTCGGGCATGGGCTTCGACAGCAGCTTCAGGCCGAGGATGCGGCGCCGCAGCGCCGAGCGCGAGAGGTTGACGACCGTCTGGCGCAGGTAGGCCAGTGTCTTCTCGGGGTCGCGGACCCGCTTGCGGGCGGAGTGGACACGGATGAAGGCCTCCTGGACGACGTCCTCGCAGGAGGCGGTGTCGTCGAGGAGGAGCGCGGCGAGACCCAGCAGCGAGCGGTAGTGCGCCCGGTAGGTCTCGGTGAGGTGGTCGACGGTCGTACCGGCCGCGACACCGTCCTCGGCGCCGTCACGCTGGTTCGGGATGCGGGCCGGCCGCGCTGCGGGCACGGGGGCGATCACCGGCATGCCACCGGGCGTACCGGGCATGCGGGGTCGGAGAGCCGCCGGACGGGCCGGTCGAAGGACCGTGCCGCGTGCCGCGCTGAAGTCGAGTACCTCTGCCACGCCTGTTGGACACGCTGACCCCCGTGAGGGTTGTACGTGCCGGGCATCTCTTTCACGCCGACCGTCGCCGCCGACGGTCTACCCGCGTCAGGCAGCACAACCGATGGTGCGTCAAATGCCCTCATGCGTCCCGCTCTTCCCCTATGTCCAGATGTGAACGGACGTCCCCACGTCCGGTTCCAGGCGTCCCCACGCCTGATGAAGCGCTCCCACGGCCGAAGAGGCGACCGCAAAGACGCTCCCCGCCCTCCGCGCGGTTGCGGAGGGCGGGGAGGTAAATCCTCTGTTGCCTACGGGCCCGGGACAAGTGGTCCGGATCATCGACCGGCTCACATGTCGTCCACAGATCCTACAAACCGCCTCTGACATCGGCCCGGGGTTTTGCGCGGCGAGGGTCCCCGCGCACCCGGGCCCCGTCCGTCAGGACGGTTCGGCCGCCACCAGCTCGGCGATCTGCGCGGTGTTGAGCGCGGAACCCTTGCGCAGGTTGTCCCCGCACACGAAGAGTTCGAGCGCCGTGG
The DNA here is from genome assembly GCF_040303825.1 of Streptomyces sp. NPDC094143. Taxonomy (NCBI): domain Bacteria; kingdom Bacillati; phylum Actinomycetota; class Actinomycetes; order Kitasatosporales; family Streptomycetaceae; genus Streptomyces; species Streptomyces sp. NPDC094143. Next base: position 79,771 of record NZ_JBEOTZ010000008.1, on the reverse strand, counting down.
GGTCGTCCAGCGCCCGGCGCACCCGCCCGACCCAGGTGGGGTCGGTGCCGACGACGTCGGCGGGGGTCGGGAACTCCCCGGCCGCCGGGTTGTCGAACAGCACCACCCCCGGCGCCGTGGCGAGGATCTCGCGGGCCTTGTCGACGGTGACCTCGCCCTCGAAGCGGGCGTGCACGGTCAGGGAGTGCGTGGTGACCACCGGGACGCGCACACAGGTGACGGCCACCGGCAGCTCGGGCAGCCCGAGGATCTTGCGGGTCTCGCCGCGCACCTTCAGCTCCTCCGAGGACCAGCCGTCGTCCCGGGGCTCACCGGCCCACGGCACGACGTTCAGCGCGACCGGCTCCGGGAACGGCCCGGTGCGGTCGCCGACGGCCCGCCGTACGTCACCGGGGCTGGTGCCCAGCTCGGTGCCGGCGACCAGGGACAGCTGCTGCCGCAGGGTCGCCACGCCGGCGCGCCCGGCGCCGCTGACGGCCTGGTACGAGGAGGCGACCAGCTCGCGCAGCCCGAACTCGGCGTGCAGCGCGCCCAGGGCCACGATCATGGAGAGCGTCGTGCAGCTGGGGTTGGCGACGATGCCGCGCGGGCGCATGCGTACGGCGTGCGGGTTGACCTCGGGCACGACGAGGGGCACGTCCGGGTCCATCCGGAACGTGCCCGAGTTGTCGACCACCACCGCGCCCTTGGCGGCGGCCAGGGGCGCCCACCGCCCGGCGACCTCGTCGGGGACGTCGAACAGGGCGACGTCGACGCCGTCGAAGACCTCCTCGGTGAGCGCCAGGACCTCGGTCTGCTCCCCGCGCACGGTCAGCTTGCGGCCGGCCGAGCGCGGGGAGGCGACGAGTCGGATCTCGCCCCAGATGTCCGCCCGCTGGGAGAGGATCTGGAGCAGGACCGTGCCGACGGCTCCGGTCGCTCCCACCACGGCGAGCGTGGGCCGGCCCGATCGGCCGGTCTGCCCGGGTCCGGCCATCAGCGGCCGGTGCCCCCGTAGACGACGGCCTCGTCGCTGTCGGAGTCGAGCCCGAACGCCGAGTGCACGGCGCGGACGGCCTCGGGGACGTCGTCGGCGCGGGTGACGACCGAGATGCGGATCTCGGAGGTCGAGATCAGCTCGATGTTGACGCCCGCGTCGGACAGGGCCGTGAAGAAGTCGGCCGTGACGCCCGGGTTGGTCTTCATGCCGGCGCCGACGAGGGAGATCTTGCCGATCTGGTCGTCGTAGCGCAGGGAGTCGAAGCCGATCCCGGCCTTGTTCTTCTCCAGCGCGTCGATGGCCTTGCGGCCCTCGGTCTTCGGCAGCGTGAAGGAGATGTCCGTCAGGCCCGTGGAGGCGGCGGACACGTTCTGCACGACCATGTCGATGTTGATCTCGGCGTCGGCGATCGTGCGGAAGATCGAGGCCGCCTCGCCCGGCTTGTCCGGCACGCCGACGACCGTGACCTTGGCCTCGGAGGTGTCGTGCGCGACACCGGAGATGAGAGCCTGCTCCACCTGCTTGTCCCCTTGCTCGATCGGCTCGCTGCTGACCCACGTGCCCTGCAGTCCGCTGAAACTGGACCGGACGTGGATCGGGATGTTGTAGCGGCGGGCGTACTCCACGCAGCGGTGGAGCAGCACCTTGGACCCGGACGCCGCCAGTTCGAGCATGTCCTCGAAGGAGATCCAGTCGATCTTCCGGGCCTTCTTCACCACGCGCGGGTCGGCGGTGAACACGCCGTCGACGTCGGTGTAGATCTCGCACACGTCCGCGTCGAGCGCGGCCGCGAGGGCCACCGCCGTGGTGTCGGAGCCGCCGCGGCCGAGGGTGGTGATGTCCTTGGTGTCCTGGCTGACGCCCTGGAAACCGGCGACGATCGCGATGTTGCCCTCGTCCACCGAGGTCTTGATGCGCCCCGGCGTGACGTCGATGATCCGGGCTTTGTTGTGGACCGAGTCGGTGATGACACCTGCCTGGCTGCCGGTGAACGACTGGGCCTCGTGCCCCAGGTTCTTGATCGCCATGGCCAGCAGGGCCATGGAGATCCGCTCTCCGGCGGTCAGCAGCATGTCGAGCTCGCGCCCGGCAGGCATCGGGGAAACCTGCTCGGCGAGATCGATCAGCTCGTCCGTCGTGTCGCCCATCGCGGAAACGACGGCAACCACCTGGTTGCCGTTCTGCTTCGCTTCCACGATCCGCTTGGCGACGCGCTTGATGCCCTCGGCATCGGCTACGGAGGAGCCTCCGTACTTCTGCACGACAAGGCCCACGTGCGCTCCTCGCTCAATCCGTCTCTATCCGCTCATACGCATTCGTACCGCGGTCGGCTCAGTCTAACGAGCGTCCGAAAATCCCCTCCGCGATATCGCATGGTGAGATCCGCCGCCCGTCCAGGGGGGCTCATGCCCATCTGGCCACGGGCCACGCGAGAAAGTGCCCGGCGTCACAGGCGGCCCGCACCCCGCCTGGTGACGACGCAGTCGACGACACCGGCACCGCGGGCGTCCAGCTCACTCGGGGTGAGGCTCCGGTGGCGCCGGTGCCCGGGGTGTCGCCCGTCGAGGCGGAGCCGATGTCACCGCCCGCGGCGATCGAGCGCTCGCCGGAGGCGGTCACGGTCCGGGGCGCCGGCGGGCCGGACGGGCCGGGGGACGCCGGGGCTCCCGGCGGCGGGGGCGCGGGTGACGGGGGCGCCGGGCCGCCGCCCGTCGGGGACCGTGCCGATGGTGCCGCCCGCGGCGACCGACCGCGGGCCGCCCGCGTGACCGGCGTACCGCCGGACGCGCTGCCCCGCGGCCCTTCCGTACAGCACCAGCGCCAGGCCGATCAGCGCGGCGGCGCCGCCGGCCACACCGGCTCAGGGGTCGGCCGCCTCGACGTCCAGCACCGCCCCCACGACCGGCCCGAGTGCCCCGGCCGCGCACAGCCCGATCCCGTCCACGTCAACGCCGTCGCACGTCCCGTCGCCCTGGGGCCGTCATCGCGCCGGCGGACGGGGCGCGGGAAAACCCGGCCGCGGGGACACCGTGCGCGCGTTACCTTCGGCGCCATGGAGATACTGCGCTACGTGGCGTTCAGCACGGATCCCGGGGGCGGCAATCCCGCGGGGGTGGTGCTCGACGCGAGCGGTGCCGACGAGGCGGCGATGCTGGCGGCGGCCGCCGAAGTGGGCTACTCGGAAACGGCGTTCGTCACCCCGGCCTGCGACGGCTCCCTGGCCGTCAGGTACTTCAGCCCGCTGGCCGAGGTGCCCTTCTGCGGCCACGCCACGGTCGCGACGGCCGTGGCCCACGCTCAGCGGCACGGCACCGGGCGCCTGCTGCTGCGCACGGCGGCGGGCCTGGTCCCCGTCACGACCGAGCGGGCGGCGGACGGCACGCTCGTGGCGACCCTGGTGAGCGTCGCGCCGCGCACGGCGCCGATCGGCGAGGCGGACCTGGCCGAACTCCTGGGGATCCTGGGCTGGTCGGCGGCGGACCTGGACCCGGACCTGCCGCCGCGCGTGGCCTACGGCGGGGCCTGGCACCCGGTCATCGCCGCCGCGAGCCGGGAGCGGCTGGCCGGCCTGGAGTACGACATGCCCGCGCTGACCGCCCTCATGGCCCGCGCCGGCTGGACCACGATCGACCTGGTCCGGCGGGAGTCACCCACGGTCTTCCACGCCCGCAACCCGTTCCCGCCCGGCGGTGTCGTCGAGGACCCGGCGACGGGCGCGGCGGCGGCCGCGTTCGGCGGCTACCTCAGGGAACTCGGACTCGTCACGCCTCCGGTCACGCTGACGATCCATCAGGGCGCCGACATGGGACGGCCGAGCGTGATCACGGTGTCGGTGCCGGAGGGCACGGACACCGGAATCGCCGTCACCGGCACGGCCGTTCCGCTCTGACCGGTCACTTGGCCGGGCGCAGCCCCAGGGGGCCCGCGATCTCCTCCGCCATGACCCGGCCCGCCTCGATCTCCAGCGTGTCGTCGCCCATGCCCTGGTCCGTGTCCAGCCCGTCGAGTTCGGCGAGGGGCTGGTCGAGGCGGACGTGGGCGAGGACCGACTGCAGGGCCCGCAGGGTGGCCGAGGCGGTGGAGCCCCAGTTGGAGAAGTACGAGAACTGCCACCACCACAGGGCCTCGGTGGTGCGCCCGGCGCGGTAGTGGGCCATGCCGTGGCGCAGGTCCGTGATGACGTCCGTGAGGTCGTCGGAGATCCGGGCCGGCACGGGGGCCTTGCGGGGCTCGTACGGGTCGAAGACCTCGGAGTAGACGTCGACGGGGTCCAGCAGGCGGGCCAGGTTCTCGCGCAGCTCGTCGACGTCCGCGTCCGGGCCCGTGTCGGGCTCGTAGCGCTCGTCGGGCACGATGTCCTCGTGCGCGCCGAGCCGGCCGCCGGCCAGGAGGAGCTGGGAGACCTCCAGGAGGAGGAAGGGCACGGCCGATTCCGGCTCGTCGCCCTTGGCGACCTCCGTGACGGCGACCAGGAAGCTCTCGATCTGGTCCGCGATCTGGACCGCGAAGTCGTCCGGATTCTGGTCGGTCGCGTGCAGCGTGGCGTCAGACATCTAGGAGTCGTCTCCCCTCGAAGGCGCGGCCGAGCGTGACCTCGTCCGCGTATTCCAGGTCGCCGCCCACCGGGAGGCCGCTGGCCAGGCGGGTGACCTTCAGGCCCATCGGTTTGATCATGCGGGCGAGGTACGTCGCCGTCGCCTCGCCCTCCAGGTTCGGGTCCGTGGCGAGGATGAGCTCGGTGACGGTGCCGTCGGCGAGACGGGCCAGGAGCTCCCTGATGCGCAGGTCGTCCGGGCCCACCCCGTCGATCGGGCTGATCGCGCCGCCCAGGACGTGGTACCGGCCCCGGAACTCGCGCGTGCGCTCGATCGCCACGACGTCCTTGGGCTCCTCGACCACGCAGATGACGGCCCGGTCGCGGCGGGTGTCGCGGCAGATGTTGCACAGCTCCTCCTGCGCGACGTTGCCGCAGGTCGCGCAGAAGCGGACCTTCGCCTTGACCTCCATCAGGGCCTGCGCGAGACGCCGTACGTCCGTCGGCTCCGCCTGGAGGATGTGGAAGGCGATCCGCTGGGCGCTCTTGGGACCGACGCCGGGCAGCCGCCCCAGCTCGTCGATCAGGTCCTGGACCACGCCTTCGTACAACGGACTGCCCTTCTGGGATCTTCGAGGCCGGTACGCGACCTCCCGTACGTACCGTAGTTGTCAGCCGCCTGTCCGAGGAAGGCGGTACGCGGGGTCAGAACGGCAGGCCGGGGATGCCGCCGCCGCCCAGGCCCTGCGCGAGCGGGCCCAGCTTCTGCTGCTGGAGCGCCTGCGCGTTCTCGTTGGCCGCCTGCACGGCCGCCACGACGAGGTCGGCGAGGGTCTCGGTGTCCTCCGGGTCCACCGCCTTCGGGTCGATCTTCAGGGCCCGCAGCTCGCCGGCGCCGGTGACGGTGGCCTTCACCAGGCCGCCGCCCGCCTGCCCGTCGACCTCCGTCTGCGCCAGTTCCTCCTGCGCCCGCGCCAGGTCCTGCTGCATCTTCTGGGCCTGCTGAAGCAGCTGCTGCATGTTGGGCTGGCCACCACCGGGGATCACGATCAGCTCCTTGCTCGGTACGGGTTTTCCCGTTCGGCACGAGCCTACGTGGTCGCGCCTGCCGTCGCCCCGGCACTCTTTCGAGTGAGTCCCCCTCGCGCCCCATAACCGATCAAGGAATACTTCCGGGCGGAAAAGCGGCGAAAGCCACGCCTTCGCCACCCACAGGGGGGTAGGAAGGGTCCGGCGCGTTCCGGACGCGGACCTCACGTGTCATGCGTGTCGGGTGTGTCACGTGGGTCGGGTCGTCGTGTCGGTGGGTCGCGTCGGTGGGTCGCGCAGCGTGATCGGTGAGCGCACCGTGCGTGGTCGTTCGTGCTCAGTAGGGAGTGCCGGGTGGGTCAGCCGGAGATGCAGCCCGAGGGGCCGCCTCAGGACGGGCGTGGCGAGCAGGCGGCCCGGCCGCGGCCGGGCGATCTGACCGGGCGGCCCCTTCCGCTCGGGGACTGGGGCGAGCCGGCGGCCCGGCTGGACGAGCTGTACCGGTGGGTGGAGCGCGGGGCGCTGTGCACGGCGGCCTGGTACCTGGCGGACCGGGTGTGGAAGCGGCGGTGCGCGCGGAGCCTGCGCTGCGGGGCCGCGGTGGGGGCGGTGACCGGGGTCGCCCTGCCGCTGCTGGACCTGACCGGGGTGGTGGGCGGGATCGCGCCCTGGGGGTGTCTGGCGCTGCTGCTGGGCGTGGCGTGCGTGGCCGTCGACCGGTACTTCGGGCTGACGTCCGGGTGGATGCGGGACGTGGCGACCGCGCAGGCCGTGCAGCGGCGGTTGCAGGCGCTGCAGTTCGACTGGGCGGCCGAGAGCGTGCGCGAGGTGCTGGGGCCGACGGAGGGCACGGCCGGGGATGCGGCCGAGCGGTGCCTGGGGGTGCTGCGGAGGTTCTCCGAGGACGTCACCGAGCTGGTGCGCGTGGAGACGGCCGACTGGATGGGGGAGTTCCGGGGCGGGGGCGCGCCGGTGGGCGTGCAGGCGGTGGTGTTCCCGGGCGGGGGCCGGTCGGCGGAGGCGGGAGGCGTGAACGGCAGGTTCCCCGTGCCGCCGCACGGCGGGCCCCGTCCGAACATGCCCCGCCAGCGCCCGCCGGAGCCGAGGTGAGGACCCGGGCAGCCCGGTCAGCCCGGACGGCCGGAGCGGCGCAGACGACCGGGACGGCCCAGGCGGCCCAGACAGCCCGGATGGGGCCGGAGCGGCCCGGACGGCCGGAGCGGCCCAGACGACCTGGACGGCCGGAGCGGCCCAGGTAGCCCGGACGGCCGGAGCGGCGCAGGCAGCCGGAGCGGCGCAGGCAGCCTGGACGACCCGGACTACCTGGACGGCCGGGGCAGCCCAGGCGGCCCGGACGGCCGGAGTGGCCCGGACGGCCTGGACGGCCTAGGCGGCCGGGGCGGCGCAGGCAGCCCGGAGCGGCCTGAGCGGCTCGGACGGCCGGAGCGGCGCAGGCAGCCGGAGCAGCCCGGAGCGGCCTGAGCGGCTCGGACGGCCGGAGCGGCGCAGGCGGCCGGAGCGGCCCGGCGTCACGCCGGGTCGGGGAACGCGACCGGGCTGCGCAGGCCCGGCCTGCCGGCCGCCCGCGCGCCGAAGAACACGTTGTCTTCGACAGGTCCACCCCGTGGGCCGTCACGTCGCCCACCGGGATCACGTGGGTCCACTCCGGCGACGTCGTCTCCCGCCAGACCACCTCGTAGCCCGCGAGGCCGGAGTCGGGACCCCGGTCCGCACCAGTTCCGTCGTCCTCCCGGGGCCGGGGGCGCCGACCCCTCAGGCATGCGCCGCAGCAGGAGAGTTCGTCACTGCCTCGTGTACGTCAGCCGTTCGCCGCTGCTCGTGTTGGTGCGCTGGAGCGTGCCGTCCGGCAGGACGGTGATCTCGGTGGCCGCGCCCGGGGTGCAGGCGGTGCGCGGCTGGCCGACGGTCACGGTGGACGGGCCGATCCTCAGCGGGCCGTCGGCGCCGGGCGCGGCGGTCAGTTCGCCCTCGAACACGCAGTGGTAGGTGCCGCCGCCCTTGGTCGGGCCGTCCGCCACGAGGGACAGGACCGTGTCGCCCGGCTCGCCCTGCTGGAGGGTGAGCCGGCGGGTGTGCTGTCCGTCGGCGTTGTCGATGGTGGTGGTCCAGGTGCCGAGGTACGCCGTCGGGATCGTGCCGTCCGCCGGGGAGGGGGAGGCCGTCGGCGACGGGCCCTGGGTGGTCGGGGGCGCGCCGGTGCTGTGCGTCGGGGAGGGCTGCGCGTGGTCGCCGGTCCCGTCCCCGCCGCCGCCCTGCATCAGGGCGTACACCGTCCCGCCCGCCGCCAGCGCCACGACCAGGGCGATCACGACGAGCAGCGCGGTGGACCGGCCGTCGCGCCGGGGCGGCTCCTGCCCGGGACCGTACGGCGGGGTCGGGCCGTAGGGCGGCGGCCCGTAGGGCGGGGTGGAACCGAGTCCGCCGTAGCCGGGGTACGCCGGTGCGGCACCGCCCGGGGAGCCGGGCTGGGGGTGCTGCTGCGGGTAGCCGTAGGCCGGGTACGGGGGCGGAGGCGTCCGGGCATGCGGCGGGATGCCCGGGCCGGGGGGTGCGGGGGTGGGCCGGCCCTGGCCCGCGACCATGGTGGGCAGGTGATTCAGCGGCGCCCCCGAGCCCGGGACACCCGGCGTCCCCGAGCCCGGCGCACCCGGCGGAGGCGGACCGGGCACCGGCGGCACGGGGCCGGGACCGGACGCGTCGGCTACGTGGGCGTGTTCCGGGGTGGCGCCGGGGCCGCCGGTCGGGGCGTGCTCGGGGCCGTGACCGGGGTGTGCGGGGCGCCCGGCGGGGGCGGAGCCGGGGCCGGACGGCCCGACGGCACCGGCGGAAGCGGCACCGCCGACACCACCGGCACCGGCGGAGCCGGAAGAGCCCGCCGGACCCGAGGGCCTCGCAGGACCGGAAGGACCCGCCGGACCCGAGGCAGGTTGGTCCGCCGGACCGTAGGCAGATTGGTCCGCCGGACCGTAGGCAGGTAGGCCCGCCGGACCGTAGGCAGGTAGGCCCGCCGGACCGGAGGCAGATTGGTCCGCCGGACCGGAGGCAGGTAGGCCCGCCGGACCCGAGGCGTATTGGTCCGCCGGACCGGAGCCGGGTCGGCCCGCCGGACCCGGGCCGGGTCGGTCCGCGGGATCCGGGCCCTGAGAGCCGGGTGCAGGCGACCCGCTTTCCCCACCGGCGCCGCCCGCCGCGTCCGCCCCGGCCCGGGATCCCGGCCCGGGGCCCGGTGCCGGTTCGCCCTCCGGGTTCTCCGCGTCCAGCAACCGCACCGCGTGCCGCCCCAGTTGGGCCACCAGTGCGCTCGGGAGCCACGGGTCGAGGGCGCGGCCGTCGGCGACGGTGTCGTCCGCGCCCGTGCGCCGCAGGACGTGGTCGAGGGACGGCCGGGCGGCCGGGTCCTTGCGCAGGCAGTCGCGGACCAGGTCGGCGATGCCCTCCGGCACGCCCTCCAGGTCCGGTTCCTCCTGGGCGATGCGGAACATCAGGGCGTGCACGCCGCTGTTGGCGGTGCCGAACGGCAGCTTGCCGGTGGCGGCGTAGGCGAGGACCGAGCCGAGGCAGAAGACGTCGCACGCCGGGGTGATGCGGTCGCCCCGCACCTGCTCGGGCGCCATGAAGCCCGGCGATCCGACGAGCGCGCCGGTGCGCGTGAGCCCGCCGTCGGTCACCGTCTCCAGGGCACGCGCGATGCCGAAGTCGATGACGCGCGGGCCGTCGATGGTGACGAGCACGTTGGACGGCTTGAGGTCGCGGTGGACGATGCCGGCCGCGTGGATGTCCTGGAGCGCGTGCGCGAGCCCGGCCGCGAGGATGCGCACGGTCCGCTCCGGCAGGGCCCCGTGGTCGTGCCCGACGACCTGCTGCAGGCTCGGCCCGGCGACGTACCCGGTGGCGACCCACGGCACGGCGGCCTCGGTGTCCGCGTCCAGCACCGGCGCCGTCCAGTACCCGCCGACCTGCCGCGCGGCCCGCACCTCCTGCCGGAACCGCTCGCGGAACTCCTCCTGCGCGGCCAGTTCCTCGCGGACCAGCTTCACGGCGACGGTGCGGCCCCGCTCCGAGCGGGCCAGGTACACGTGTCCCATGCCTCCCGCACCGAGCCGCGCCAGCAACCGGTACGCACCGATGTGCTGCGGATCCCCCGGTCCCAACGTCTCCATCGCTCAGCCGCCTTCCCCCACACGCGAGCAACGGATCGAGAATAGTGCGGGGCGGGGGCCGGGCGACCTGGGAGACGTCTACGGTTCCGTAACAGGCGGCCCCGCCCCGTCGAGCACCTGCGACAGCCGCTCCAGCATCCGCACCGCCTCCGCCAGTTCCGCCTCCCCGAACGCCTCGGCCAGCCGGTCGGCGAAGGCCGCGTGCCCGGGGTCGATGCGGGCGACGGCCGCGCGGCCCTCCCCGGTCGGGGCGAGGAGCTTGGCCCGGCGGTGCGCCGGGTTCGGCCGGTACTCCGCGAGCCCCCGCTCCACCAGCAGGTCGGCGACGCGCTGCACGCTCTGCCGGGTGATGCCCATGGCGCGGGCGATGCCCGAGACGGGCAGCGGCTCGCCCAGGACCGCGCCGAGCACCTGCCACCAGGCGGCGGTGAGCCCGGCCGGCCGGGCCAGTTCCTCCGCGACGGCGAGGAACTGGCCGTTGAGCCGGAACACCCCGAGGGCGCTGCGGCTGAGCAGCTCCTGACGCTCCCGGCTCACAGCGCCCCGGCCTTCTCCAGCACCGCGTACGCCGTCGCGTCGGAGTCGTGGAAGAGCCGGTACCAGGCGTCCAGCACCTCACCCTCGTACACCCCGAGCAGCCGCAGGACCTCCCGGGCGAAGGCGACGGGCTCGGTCGGGCCGGCGGTGACCAGGCCCCGGTCGGTGACGGCGTCGGCCTCGACGTAGCGCTCGCCGCCCGCGTAGCCGGTCGCGGCCAGGTAGAAGGAGACCGCGCTGGTGTGAGTCCGGTCGTCGAGCAGGCCTTCCCGGGCCAGTCCGGCGGTGGCCCCGCAGATCGCGGCGACCGGGACGCCCGCCGCCAGGAAGGCGCGGGCCGTGCGGGCGAAGGGGGCCAGGTCGCCTGATGTGTCCCAGAGGTCGGCGCCCGGGAGGATCAGCAGGGAGCTGTCCTCGGGCCGTACGTCCTCCAGGGCCAGGCCGGGCTGGATGCGCAGGCCGCCGATGCTGGTGACCGGGGCGGTGGACGGGCCGACCGTGCGGATCTCGTGGCCGGCGCGGGCGAGGTGGGCCGTGGTGTGGCCGGTCTCCCAGTCGGCGAAGGTGTCGTAGACGGCGAGATGGACGGGCTTGCGGCCTGCGGTGGCGTTCATGGTTCCTCCTCGGAGCCTGTGCCATATGACAGTATGTTGACATCTCGACAGCACCCTGTCAATTGATCGGGGCCCGCATGGACAACGTGTCGCGGAATGCGGCGCACGCCAGACAGGCCGCCGATACCACCGCCCGCTCCTGCGCGCCTACGCTCGCCCGCATGACCCCTCAGCCGAACCCCGAAGCCGGCGCCGCCGTGAAGGCCGCCGACCGTGCCCACGTGTTCCACTCCTGGTCCGCCCAGGAGCTCATCGACCCGCTCGCCGTCGCCGGTGCCGAGGGGTCGTACTTCTGGGACTACGACGGCAAGCGCTACCTCGACTTCTCCAGCGGGCTCGTCTACACGAACATCGGCTACCAGCACCCGAGGGTCGTCGCCGCGATCCAGGAGCAGGCGGGACGGCTGGCGACCTTCGCGCCCGCCTTCGCCGTCGAGGCGCGGTCGGAGGCGGCCCGGCTGATCGCCGAGCGGACCCCGGGCGACCTGGACAAGATCTTCTTCACCAACGGCGGCGCCGACGCCGTCGAGCACGCGATCCGGATGGCCCGGCTGCACACCGGCCGGCCGAAGGTGCTCTCGGCGTACCGCTCCTACCACGGCGGCACCCAGCAGGCCGTGAACGTCACCGGCGACCCGCGCCGCTGGGCCTCCGACAGCGGCACGGCCGGGGTCGTGCACTTCTGGGCTCCCTACCTCTACCGCTCCCGCTTCTACGCCGAGACCGAGGAGCAGGAGTGCGCCCGGGCGCTGGAGCACCTGGAGACGACGATCGCCTTCGAGGGTCCCTCGACGATCGCGGCGATCATCCTGGAGACCATCCCGGGCACGGCCGGGATCATGGTCCCGCCGCCCGGCTATCTGGCCGGGGTGCGCGAGCTGTGCGACCAGCACGGGATCGTCTTCGTCCTGGACGAGGTCATGGCCGGGTTCGGGCGGACCGGTGAGTGGTTCGCCGCGGACCTGTTCGGCGTCACACCCGACCTGCTGACCTTCGCCAAGGGCGTGAACAGCGGCTATGTGCCGCTGGGCGGGGTGGCGATCTCCGGCGCGATCGCGGAGACGTTCGGGAAGCGGCCCTACCCGGGCGGTCTGACGTACTCGGGTCACCCGCTGGCGTGCGCCGCCGCCGTCGCGACGATCGGTGTCATGGCGGAGGAGGGCGTGGTCGAGAACGCGGCCCGCCTGGGGGCGTCCGTCGTCGAACCGGAGCTGCGGGCGCTCGCCGAGCGGCACCCGAGCGTCGGCGAGGTGCGCGGCGTGGGCATGTTCTGGGCGCTGGAGCTGGTGCGCGACCGCGAGACGCGCGAGCCGCTGGTGCCGTACAACGCGGCCGGGGAGGCGAACGCGCCGATGGCCGCCTTCGCCGCCGCCGCGAAGGCGGGCGGGCTGTGGCCGTTCGTGAACATGAACCGGACGCACGTGGTGCCGCCCTGCACCGTCACCGAGGCGGAACTGAAGGAAGGCCTGGCCGTGCTCGACTCGGCACTGTCGGTGGCCGACGAGTACACGGCGTAAGCAGCTGTAAACCCGTCAGTAACCGACATTCTCGGGTCTCGTTCGAACGCGTAAGGTGGCGTGCTCGTAGACATATACGCGCACGCCACCCGAACGCGACGAGGGAGACGCCCTGACCATGCCCGGCAGCACCGGCACCGGCGCCGTGATGCGCAGCACCCTGCGCCAGCAGATCGCCGACGCCCTTCGTGACGAGGTGCTGGCCGGGCGGCTCCAGCCGGGGCAGGAGTTCACGGTCAAGGAGATCGCCGAGCAGTACGGCGTCTCCGCGACGCCGGTGCGGGAGGCGCTGGTCGACCTCTCCGCCCAGGGGCTGCTGGAGGCGGACCAGCACCGCGGCTTCCGGGTCCACGAGTACTCGGTCGAGGACTTCCGCGGCATGATCGAGGCCCGCGACCTGGTCATCGAGGGGATGTTCCACGCCCTGCTCACCGGGCAGCGCGCCGCCATACGGACCGACGATCCCCGTGTGGCGGCGACCCTCGCCGGGGTCCGGCGGCGCGGCGAGGAGGCCCAGCGGGCCGCCGCGGCCGGGGACCTGACCGTGCTCATCGGCTACGACCTGCGCTTCTGGCGCGAGCTCGCCGCGGTCTTCGGCAACCCCTACCTCGCCGACTTCCTGCACCGGCTGCGCGTGCGGACCTGGGTGTGCGCGGTGCAGTACCTGCGCCGGCTCGGCGACCTGCGGGGCGAGCTATGGGCGGGCCACACCGAACTGGTCGACGCCCTGGGTGCCCGCGACACCGACACCGCCCGGGCGATCATCGCCGGCTACGACACCCACTCGCTCGCCCTGATCGAGCGTCTTGCCTCCGGTTGAGCCGCGTCGCATCCGTTCGTGTGGGTATGGGACATGCACGGCAGGAGCCGCGACCGCGCCGCACCGCTACTCTTCCCTGACCACCGTGCTACCCGACCACCGTGCTACCCGACCACCGCGCTGAGCGAGGAGCCTTCTTTGGCCTGTGATCTGTGGCTGGTACCGCTCGTCGACGTGTTGTGCCACACGCCGGACAACCCCTTCGCCGAGGAACTCGCGCAATACAACAAGGTGCTCGCCGAGGCCGGGCTGCCGCCGGTGCCGGTGTACCAGTACATGCCGGGGCTGTCGGGCGACGTCGCCCCGGTCGCGGGCTTCGACTACGACGCGCTGCACTTCCTGCGCCGCGCCTACCTGCTCCAGGTGTGCGGGCTGCCGGTGACGCCGGTGGACGAACTGGGCGGCGACTACGAGCAGTTGCTGGAGATGTTCGAGTCGACGGCCCAGCAGTCCCACCTGGTCTGGCACTACGACCACGCGGGCGCGTACGTCCCCGTCGACTTCCCCAGCCCGCTCGCCGACGACGAGCTGCTCGCCGGCGGCGGCCCGCTGGGCTCCTCGCACGCCCTGCTGCGGGAACTGGAGGTGGTCGCCCCCGTGATCGGCATCGACCCGGCCAACCCGCCGGCGGCCCCCCAGCCGCCGCTCGCCCCGACGGAGCTGGAGGAACCCGCCGTTCCGGCCCCGTACGATCCGAGCCCCTTCGCCCGGGAACGGCACGTCTGGCTCGGCCTGCACGCCGCCGTGACCCGCAGCCTGGCCCAGGGCTCGATGATCGTCTTCAGCTGAGCCGGTGGTTCAGCGGCCCAGCTGGGCCAGGCCCTTCTGCACGTCCTCGACGTTCATCACCGGCGTGTAGGTGATCTCCGCGCCCAGGTGGAGGAAGAAGGGCTCGCTGAGCACCGGCATCTGCGAGCTGTCCTGCATGTCGAAGACCAGGTAGGCGGTCCGCTTGCCCTGGTCGGAGGTGAAGTAGGCCGCTTCCGGCTTGATCTGCTCCAGCGACTCCTGGAGCAGCTTGCCCATGGTGCCGTTGCGGATGGCCTCGTTGGCCCTCTCCGTGTCCATGCGGGCCTTGAGCAGTACGCGCATCGCACTCACCTTCTTCTGCGTCGACACGCGGGGTGTGGTTCTCAGCCTATGCCCGTTCCCGGCAACTCTCCCGGCGAGACGGCGCCGGCCGCCCCCCGGGGACGGGGAGCGGCCGGCGGACGTGAGGACGCGTCAGATGAAGGAGTTGATCTCGATCGTCTCGTCGCGGCCCGGGCCGACGCCGATCGCGGAGATCGGGGCGCCGGACATCTCCTCCAGCGCCTTGACGTACGCCTGGGCGTTCTTCGGCAGGTCGGCGAAGGTCTTCGCCTTGGAGATGTCCTCGTTCCAGCCCGGGAGCATCTCGTAGACCGGCTTGGCGTGGTGGAAGTCGGTCTGGGAGTAGGGCAGCTCCTCGACGCGCCTGCCGTCGATCTCGTACGCGACGCAGACCGGGATCTGCTCCCAGCCGGTGAGCACGTCGAGCTTGGTGAGGAAGAAGTCGGTCAGACCGTTCACGCGGGTCGCGTAGCGGGCGATGACCGCGTCGAACCAGCCGCAGCGGCGGTCCCGGCCGGTGGTGACACCGCGCTCGCCGCCGATGCGCCGCAGCGCCTCGCCGTCCTCGTCGAACAGCTCCGTCGGGAACGGGCCGGCCCCGACCCGGGTCGTGTACGCCTTGAGGATGCCGATGACCCGGCTGATCTTCGTCGGGCCCACGCCCGCGCCCGTGCAGGCGCCGCCCGCGGTCGGGTTGGACGAGGTGACGAAGGGGTACGTGCCGTGGTCGATGTCGAGCAGCGTGCCCTGGCCGCCCTCGAACAGGACGACCTTGTCCTCCTCCAGCGCCTGGTTGAGGACCAGGACGGTGTCGGCGACGTACGGGGCGAGCTTGTCGGCGTAGCCCAGCAGCTCCTCGACCACCTGGTCCACGGCGATCGCGCGCCGGTTGTACAGCTTGGTGAGGATCTGGTTCTTGACGTCGAGGGCCGCCTCGACCTTCTGGGTGAGGATCGACTCGTCGTAGAGGTCCTGCACGCGGATGCCGACGCGGTTGATCTTGTCGGCGTAGGTCGGGCCGATGCCGCGCCCGGTGGTGCCGATCTTCCGCTTGCCGAGGAAGCGCTCGGTCACCTTGTCCACCGTCACGTTGTACGGCGTGATGATGTGCGCGTTTCCGCTGATGAGGAGCTTGGACGTGTCGACGCCACGCTCGTTCAGCCCGCTCAGCTCGGAGAGCAGGACCGACGGGTCGACGACGACGCCGTTACCGATGACCGGCGTGCAGCCGGGGGACAGGATTCCGGAAGGGAGCAGGTGCAGGGCGTACTTCTGGTCGCCCACGACCACCGTGTGGCCTGCGTTGTTACCACCCTGGTAACGCACCACGTAGTCGACGGATCCGCCTAGCAGGTCCGTCGCCTTTCCCTTGCCTTCGTCACCCCACTGAGCACCGAGCAGCACAAGTGCGGGCACGCGCGTACACCCCTTCCGGGCGGGGCATGTCCATGGTCGAGGGCGAACGCGGAGCGTCTGCAGCCGCGTGCACCGCGACCGCCGTTGGCCGCCAACCGTCGGACCGGATGCCCCGGAATAGACGAAGCCCCTGGCGCAATAGCGCAAGGGGCTCTTGCACAAAGATGCTACCCGAGGAAGCGAGGCATGGCCGAGGTGGCGACTTCCGCGAGGTCCGAGCAGCTGCTGGTGGTGGTCGACCCGGTCGCCCGTCGGTGGGACGGCGAGTCCGTACGGATCGCGAAAGACGTGCTCGGAGCGGGTGCGGCGATGAAGCTGTGCCTGCCGGACGGCCCCGAGGAGTTCGCGCGGGCGCTGCGCCGCCGGGGCTCGCGGCGCCCGGTGGTGGTGGGCGACGACCGGGCCCTGGTCCGCACGGTGGCGCTGCTGCACCGGCATCGGGAGCTGGCCGGATGCGCACTGTCGGTGGTGCCCGTCGGCGGCGCGCTGTCCCTGGCCCGGTCGCTGGGGGTGCCGACGGGGACGGTGGCGGCGGCCCGGGCCGTGCTGGACGGGGTGGAGCGCCGGATGGACCTGCTGGTGGACGACAGCGACGGGGTGGTGCTCGGCGCGCTGCGCATACCGCCGGTGACGGCCGCGCCGCAGGAGGCGGAGTCCGAGGCCGCCGAGGCGGGCCGCCCCTGGCTGCGCACCTGCCAGTCCCTGGTGCGCACGCTGGTGCCGGCCGCCCGCCCGTCCCGGCCCGCCGCCGCGCCCGAGCCCGGACCGTCCCGGCTGCGGGTCGAGGTGGACGGCCGGACCCTCGTCGACCTGAACCAGCCGGTGGAGGCGGTGTCGGTGTCACCGGGCGCCGCCGGGACCGCGTCGGTGGAGGTCAGACCCGTGTCGGTGGGAGCGGAGGCCTCGCCGCTGCTCGCGCGGGGCCGGACGGTGACCGTGTCGGGGGCGCACTTCCGCTACCGGGCGGACGCGATGGTCTCGGGGCCGGTGCGGACCCGCACGTGGGTGGTGAGGGAGGGGGCGTGGGGGCTGACCTTGCCGGCGGGGGCCTGAGGGCCCGTGAGGCCGGGTCCTGCCAGCTCCTGCCGGGTCTCAGCCCCGTCCGAACGTCTTCTCCCGGTGGGCGCGCCAGCGCTCCATCATCTCGACGATCTCCACCTCGACGAACTCGAAGAACGCCAGCGTCTCCGCCATCCGGCGGCCGGCCGGGGTGTCCGCGCCGAGGCTGCTGACGCCCTCGCGCAGGGCGCCCTCCCAGCGCTTGATGACGGCTTCCCGGTTGGTCAGGGCCTCGTACCACTGGTCGCCGTGCACCCGGTAGCGCTCCCGGCGGGAACCCGGCTCCCGTTCGCGCGAGACCATGTGCTGCTGGGCCAGGTAGCGCACCGCCCCGGACACCGCCGCGGGGCTGATGCGCAGCTGCTCCCCCAGTTCCGCGGCGGTCATCACGCCCTCGTCGGAGGCGAGGAGCGCGGCGAAGACCCGGGCGGGCATCCGCGCCATCCCGGCTTCGACGAGCTGCGCCGCGAAGGACTCGACGAACCTCGACACGGCCTTGGCGTCCCGGCCGCCTCCGGCTGATTCCGTCATGCGGCTCATCCTATCCGGGATTCATACGCTTCTTTAACTTCACAAGTTTCTGAAGGGACCGTAGTTTCTGAAGCATGACGAAGGCCATCACCGTCTCCGGACTGCACAAGTCCTTCGGACGGACGCACGCGCTCGACGGGCTCGACCTGGAGGTCGCCTCCGGCGAGGTCCACGGCTTCCTCGGCCCCAACGGCGCCGGGAAGTCCACCACCATCCGCGTCCTGCTCGGCCTGCTGCGCGCCGACTCCGGTGCGGCACGGGTGCTGGGCCGCGACCCGTGGGCGGACGCGGTGGAGGTGCACCGCCGCATCGCCTACGTCCCCGGTGACGTGACGCTGTGGCGCAACCTCTCCGGCGGCGAGGTCATCGACCTCTACGGCCGGCTGCGCGGGGGCCTGGATCCCCGCCGCCGGGCGGAGCTGACCGAGCGGTTCGAGCTCGACCCCACCAAGAAGGGCCGCACCTACTCCAAGGGCAACCGGCAGAAGGTCGCCCTGGTCGCCGCGTTCGCCTCGGACGTGGATCTGCTGATCCTGGACGAGCCGACCTCGGGCCTCGACCCGCTGATGGAGGAGGTGTTCCGGCGGTGCGTCACCGAGGAGCGCGAGCGGGGCCGCACCGTCCTGCTCTCCTCCCACATCCTCAGCGAGGTGGAGGAGCTGTGCGACCGGGTGAGCATCGTCCGCAAGGGCCGTACGGTCGAGAGCGGGTCCCTGGCCGACCTGCGCCATCTGACCCGCACCAGCGTCGCCGCCGAGCTCGCCGGCCCGCCGGACGGGCTGGCCGGCCTGCCCGGCGTGCACGACCTCGACGTGCGGGGGCGCCACGTCCGGCTCCAGGTGGACACCGACCGGCTGGACGGCGTCCTGCGGTCGCTGACCGCGTCGGGAGTGCGGTCGCTGACGTCGACGCCGCCCACCCTGGAGGAGCTGTTCCTGCGCCACTACCAGGACGAGGCGGCCGCCCGATGACGGCCCTGGCGGTACGGTCCGGCGGCACCGGCCCCCTGGCCGGGACGGGCACGCTGCTGCGGTTCGCGCTGCGCCGCGACCGGCTGCTGATCCCCGTGTGGATCGCGGTGAACGCGGTCATGGTCCTCTCCATGCCGGGCACCCTGGAGGGCCTCTACGGCACCCCGGCCGAACGCGCCGGCCTGATCCGCCAGATGGAGACCAACTCCTCGCTGCGCGCGATGGTCGGCCCGGTCTTCGGCGACTCCCTGGGCGCCCTGACGGCCTGGCGGACCGGCGTCTACGCCGGCGCCCTCGCCGCCGTCCTGAGCCTGCTCGTCGTCGTACGGCACACCCGGGACGAGGAGGAGAGCGGCCGGCAGGAGCTGGTGGCGTCCGGGATGGTGGGCCGCCGGGCCGCCCTGACCGCCGCGCTGCTGGCGGCGGCGGTCGCGAACGGGACCCTGGCGCTGCTGCTGACGGCCGGTCTGGCCGGACAGGGCGTGGCCGGCGCGCTGGCTCTGGGCGCCGGCATCGCGGGCGTCGGCATGGTCTTCGCCACGACGGCGGCGATCGTCGCGCAGCTGACCGAGAGCGCGCGGCTGGCCCGGGGCCTGACGGCCGCGGTGCTGGGCGCCGCGTTCGTGCTGCGCGCGGCGGGCGACTCGGCGACCGACGACGGCTCCTCGGTGCTCACCTGGCTGTCGCCGCTGGGCTGGCTGGAGAACCTGCGCCCCTACGCCGGCGAACGCTGGTGGGTGCTGGCCCTGCCGGCCGCGGCCGTGCTGCTCCAGGGGACGGTGGCGTACGTCCTGGCCGGCCGTCGCGACCTCGGCATGAGCTTCCTGCCGACCCGGCCCGGCCCGGCCACGGGGCGGCTGGGCAGCGCTGGCGCGCTGGCCTGGCGGCTGCAGCGGGGCGCCGTGCTCGGCTGGGGCATCGGTTTCCTCCTCGCCGGCGTCGTCTACGGCGGCATGACCGAGGGCGCGGCCGACCTGGTCGGCGACAACGCCGGCGCCCGCCGCGTCTTCGAGCGAATGGGCGGCCACTCCGGGCTGACGGACGCGTTCCTCGCCTCGATGGTCGGCATGCTCGGGCTGGTCGCGGCCCTGTACATCGTCGCCGCCGTCCTCCGCCTGCACGGCGAGGAGACCTCGGCCCGGGCGGAGCCGGTGCTGGCGAACGCCGTGAGCCGCCTGCGCTGGGCCGCCGGGCACCTGGTCATCGCCTTCGGCGGAGCCGCCCTGATCATGCTCCTGGCCGGCCTGGGCTTCGCCGTCGGCTACGGGAAGCAGGTCGGGGCGATCCTGGTGGCGTGCCTGGCGCAGCTCCCGGCGGTGTGGGTGATCGGCGGGGTGGCGGTCCTGCTGCACGGCGTGCTGCCCCGGGCGGCGATGGCGGCCTGGGGCATCGCCGGAGCGGTGCTGCTGATCGGCTGGGTGGGTCCCGCGCTGGACGTGCCGCAGGCGGTGCTGGACGTCTCGCCGTTCGGTCACCTGCCGAAGCTGCCGGGCGGGGAGCTGCGGTGGGGTCCCCTGGTGGTGCTGACGGCGCTGGCGGTGGCCCTGGTGGCCGCGGGACTGACCGGGCTGCGCAGAAGGGATCTGTCGACGTGAGGGGCGGGCCGGCCGACCGCCGCTCAGCGCGTCGGCCCGCTCAGCACGTCGCCCCGCTCAGCCCACCTCCACGCTGAGTCCTTCCAGGCCCCTGATCACGAAGTTCGGTTTTCTCTCCGGCTCGGCGGCGAGCCGCAGGGTCGGGGCCTTCTCCAGCAGCGCCTCCATCGACGCGGCCAGCTCGATCCGGGCCAGGGGCGCGCCGATGCAGTAGTGGATGCCGGCGCTGAAGGAGATGTGCGGGTTGTCGGCGCGGGTCAGGTCGAGGCGGCCCGGGTCGGCGAAGACCTCCGGGTCGTGGTTGGCCGAGCCGAAGAGCATGGCGATCTCCGCGCCGCGCGGGATCGTCGTGCCGGCGATCTCGATCTCGTCCAGCACCCAGCGTTCGAACAACTGCAGCGGCGTGTCGTAGCGCATCAGCTCCTCGATCGCGGAGGGGACGAGCGAGTGGTCGGCGCGCAGCAGCTCCAGCTGCGCCGGGTTGCGGAAGAGGGCGTACCAGCCGTTGACCGTGGCGTTCACCGTCGCCTCGTGACCGGCGTTGAGGAGGAGGACGCAGGTGGAGATCATCTCCTGCTCGGTGAGCCGGTCGCCCTCGTCGTGGGCCGCGATCAGTCCCGAGACGAGGTCCTCGCCCGGCTCCTTGCGACGGGCCGCGATCAGCCCGCGCAGGTAGTCGGAGAACTCGGCCGACGCCCGGACCGCCCGCGCCGCCGTCTCCTGGGACGGAGCCAGCTCGTACATCCCGCAGATGTCCGCCGACCAGGGGCGCAGCGGAGCCCGGTCGGACTCGGGGATGCCGAGCATCTCGGCGATCACCGCGACCGGGAGGGGCTCGGCGACGTCCTTCAGCAGGTCCCCGCCGCCCTTCTCGACCAGGGCGGCGGCGAGCTCGTCGGCCAGTCCCCGCACGTACGGCTTCAGCCGCTCCACCGTGCGCGGGGTGAACGCCTTCGACACCAGGCGGCGGATCCGTGTGTGGTCCGGCGGCTCCAGGTCGAGCATCCCGTGGTCGTTGAGCGTGTGGAACGGCTCGTGCTCCGGCGGGGGCGGGGTGCGGCCGAACTCCTCGTGCGTGAAGCGGTGCTGGTACGTCCGGCCCAGGCGCCGGTCGCGCAGCAGCGCCGAGACGTCCGCGTGGTGCGGGACCAGCCACTGGTCCGTGGGCTCGAACCGGTGCACACGGCCCCGGGCACGCAGCTCGGCGTAGACGGCGTACGGGTCGGCGAGGAACGCCGGGTCCCACGGGTCGAACCC
The DNA here is from genome assembly GCF_040303825.1 of Streptomyces sp. NPDC094143. NCBI lineage: Bacteria > Bacillati > Actinomycetota > Actinomycetes > Kitasatosporales > Streptomycetaceae > Streptomyces > Streptomyces sp. NPDC094143. The sequence goes on along the minus strand of NZ_JBEOTZ010000008.1, from coordinate 58,638 downwards.
GAGGTCGGAAACAGCTGCCATGGACGGACGCTAGCCCGGCACACCCCCCGGTGACCAGGGGCGGCGCCGTCCCGTCAGCCCGGTGTCACCAGACGGGCCTCGTAGGCGAACACCGCCGCCTGCGTGCGGTCCCTGAGGCCCAGCTTCACCAGGATCCGGCTGACGTGCGTCTTGATCGTCGACTCGGCCACCACCAGCCGCTCCGCGATCTCCGAGTTCGACAGCCCCTGCGCGATCAGGACGAGCACCTCCGTCTCCCGCTCGGTGAGATCGCCGTAGGCCGCCTGCGCGGAGGGCAGCAGGCGCGGCTTCTCGGAGAGCTTGGAGAACTCGGTGATCAGGCGCCTGGTCACCGAGGGCGCCAGCAACGCCTCCCCGGACGCCACCACCCGCACCCCGTCCGCGAGCTGGCGGGCCGAGGCGTCTTTGAGGAGGAAGCCGGAGGCGCCCGCGCGCAGCGCCTGGTACACGTACTCGTCCAGGTCGAACGTCGTGAGCACCAGCACCTTCGCCGCGCCGTCGGCGGCGACGATCTCGCGGGTCGCCTCGATGCCGTTCAGCTCGGGCATGCGGATGTCCATGAGCACGACGTCCGGGGCGAGCTCGCGGACCTTGGCGACAGCCTCCCGGCCGTTCACCGCCTCGCCGACGACCTCGATGTCCGGCATCGCGTTCAGCAGGACCGAGAAGCCCTCGCGCACCATCATCTGGTCGTCCGCGATCAGTACGCGGATGGTCATGCGGCACCCTCGTCCGGCAGGGCGACCGGCAGGAACACCGTCACCTCGTAGCCTCCGTCGTCCGTGCCGCCCGCCGTCATCCCGCCGTTCAGCATCGCCACGCGCTCCCGCATGCCGGTGATGCCGTGGCCGGCGCCGGGGGAGCGTTTGATCAGGCCCGGGTTCGGCGGCGGGCCGTTGACTATGCGCAGGCCCAGGCCGCCGAGCACGTACCCGATCTCCACCCGGGCGGTCGCGCCCGGGGCGTGCCGCAGGGTGTTGCTCAGCGCCTCCTGCACGATCCGGTACGCCGACAGCTCCACGCCCTGCGGCAGCTCCCGCACCGCCCCGGTCACGACCTTCTCCACGCTCAGCCCGGCATCGCGCACATTGGCCAGCAGGCCCTCCAGGTCGGCGAGGGTGGGCTGCGGTGCGTCCGGGGCCTCGTAGTCCTCGGCGCGGACGACGCCCAGGACGCGGCGCAGCTCGGTCAGCGCCGCAACCGCGTTCTCCCGGATCGTGGCGAACGCCTTCTCCAGCTCCGGCGGCGGGTTCTCCACCCGGTAGGGCGCGGCCTCCGCCTGGATGGCGACCACCGACATGTGGTGCGCGACCACGTCGTGCAGCTCGCGGGCGATCGTCGTGCGCTCCTCCAGCAGCGTCCGCCGGGACCGCTCGTGCGCGGTGACCGTCTGCTGGGCGGTGACCTCCTGCACGGCGTCGCGCCGGACGTGCCAGACGGTGACCGCGAGCAGGACGAACGCGGAGACGACCAGCATGGGGCCGGTGTTGGTGCCGTAGCGGCCCGCCGAGCCGAAGAGCGTCTCGGCGAGGATGCCGTAGAGCGCGGTCAGCACCCACATCCACGCGGCCGTGCGCGGCCTGGTGCGGATCGCCACGATGGTCAGCACCGTCAGGTGGCAGGCGAAGCTGCCGGGCAGCCACGGCCAGTCGCCCCACGGGTCGCCGAACGGAAGGGCGAGCGGGGTGGCCGCCAGGGAGAGCCAGAACGCCCCGATCGGCCGGACCATGGTCAGCAGGACGGGGACCGCGGCGAGCAGCCCGAGCGCCAGGGCCACTCCCCGGTCGACCGTGGCGATGGCCAGGGTGAGCAGCGCCGTAGTGCAGATCACCGCGTGCGGTGTCCAGGCCGCGTACTCCCGCAGGCGCCCGGGCAGCCGCCTGGTCACGGGGCCGTCGACGCGCATGCGCGGCAGCAGGCGGTAGGCGAACGCGTCGTGTATCAGGTCCTGCCGCAGTCCGCGCAGGGCGTCCGCGGCCAGCCGGAACTCCGGGCTGCGCGGCTTGGCCCCGCCCCCCGGCGGTGTGGTCTGCAGGTGAGTCGTCTCGGTCACGTACAGAACGGTAGGCGCCGCACCGGGTCGCGGTCGTCCCCAGTGAGAGGGGTTCCCGGGCGTCCCTCTCAGGTACTACGGGGAGGTACCACGGGGTGGCGGCACGTCAGTATCCCGACGGCCGCACCAGTCCCGACTCGTACGCGAACACCGCCGCCTGCGTCCGGTCCCGCAGGCCCAGCTTCACCAGGATCCGGCCCACGTGTGTCTTCACCGTCTGCTCCGCCACGAACAGGTGCCGGGCGATCTCCGCGTTGGACAGACCCTGCGCGATCAGGGCGAGCACCTCCGTCTCCCGCTCGGTGAGGTCGCCGACGCGCTCCTTCAGCGGGGCGCGGGGCCTGCCGTCCAGCCGGGAGAACTCGGCGATGAGCTTGCGCGTGATGCCCGGGGCGAGCAGGGCGTCCCCGGCCGCCACCACCCGGACCGCCTCGGCCAGCTGCTCCGAGGAGGCGTCCTTCAGCAGGAACCCCGAGGCCCCGGCGCGCAGCGCGTCGTACACGTACTCGTCGAGGTCGAAGGTGGTCAGCACCAGCACGCGGATGTGCGGGTGCGCGGCGGTGATGCGCTCGGTGGCCTCGATGCCGCCGACGCCGGGCATGCGGATGTCCATCAGGACGACGTCCGGGGCGGTCTCGGCGGCCTTGGCGACGGCCTCCTCGCCGTCCCGGGCCTCGCCGACGACCTCTATGTCGGGCTGGGTGCCGAGCAGCACGGTGAAGCCCTGCCGGACCATGCCCTGGTCGTCGACGATGAGGACCCGGATGGGGTCGCCGGTGCCGCTCGTCATGGGGTCCTTCCCTCGCGGTCGGTGATGCGGCCGGTGGTGCGGCCACTGGTGCGGTCCGTGATGCGGCCGGTGGTGCGGTCCGTGATGCGGCCGGTGGTGCGGTCGGTGCCCGGGGCGTCGGCGGGCGGGGTGTCCGGGAGGAAGGCGGTGACCTTGAAGCCGTCCCAGTGCCACGGGTGGGCCGTCATGGTGCCGCCGAGCATCGCCACACGCTCCCGCATCCCGAGCAGCCCGTGCCCCGCCCCGGTCGACGGCGGCGGGGGCGCGGTCGGGCGGCCGTTGACGATCTCCACTTCCAGGCCGTCCGGCTCGTAGGTGAGCCGGACGGTGATGCGCGCGCCGGGCGCGTGCCGCAGGGCGTTGCTCAGTGCCTCCTGCACGATCCGGTACGCCGACAGCTCCACCCCGGGCGGCAGGGGACGCCGCTCGCCGTTGATCTCGGTGAGGACCTCGCGGCCGGCGGCCCGGGTGTTCTCCACCAGCGCGTCGAGCCGGTCGAGCGTGGGCTGCGGGGTGTGCGCGCCGGTCGTGTCGCCCGGGTCGGCGGACTCGCCCGGCCCGGGGTGCTCCGAGCGCAGCACGCCCAGGACGCGGCGCAGCTCGGTCAGCGCCTCCAGCGCGTTCTGCCGGATGCCGGCGAGGTTCTCCTTGAGCTCGTCGGGCGGGTTCTGCACGAGGTGGGGGGCGACCTGTGCCTGGATGGAGATGACCGACATGTGGTGGGCCACCACGTCGTGCAGCTCCCGGGCGATGCGGCTGCGCTCCTCCAGCAGGGTGCGGCGGGTGCGCTCCTCGGCGGTGAGCGTGGTCTGCTCGACGAGCTGGGCCCGGGCCTCGCGGCGGCCGCGCAGCGCGGTACCGACTATCACGACCACGGTGAACAGGCAGAGGGCGAGCACGCCGGTGGTGTCGTAGCGCCCGGCGCCCGGCAGGCCCTCCAGGACGTAGGTGAACAGCGCGGTCACGGTCAGGGCCGCCGTCGCCGCGCGGGTGGGCACCCGCAGGGCGAGCAGCAGCAGCACGAACATCTCGGCGATGATGCCGGCCGCGGTCCAGGGCCAGGTGTAGGTGTCCGGGTCGAAGCCGAGCCGGCCGCGCGCCGCCACGGCGCCCACGAGGAAGGCGCTCAGGGACAGCCACCACGCGGGCACCGGCCGCCACAGCCCCAGGACCATCGCGCCGCCCTGCCCGCCGGCGATCAGCAGGGCCAGGCCGGTGCTCAGGTGGCCGTTGTCGGTCATGTCGCCGGTGCCGCCGACCGTCACGCCGAAGGCCGCCAGGCACACCACGCCGTGCGGCAGCCAGCGCAGCCAGGTCGAGGGCGGCAGCGGATCCACCCGGAGGGTCCACAGGTCCTCGCGCAGCACGCGCAGCCATCTCGTGACGCGCGCTCGCAGCGCGCGGCCCACCCCCGTGTCCCTCACCCGGCCCAGCCTAGACATGACGCGCCTTCGCCGCCGTCCCCCGGTCGGACGGGTGGTGCGCGCGCACCACCCGCGACCGGCGGCCTCGGCCCCGCTCGAAGGAACGGAAGGCGCCCCAGCAGACGGCCAGGGCCACGGTGAACACGGGCAGCCACAGCAGCCGGGCGCCGACCCAGCCGAGACCGTCGGGCGGGGTGTGCAGCCCCGGGAGCCGGCCCGCGAGGAGGCCGGTGGCGGTCGTGGCCATCAGGGCCGTCTGGTGCCAGAGGAAGACGGTCATCGCCGAGGCGTTGACGAGCGCCACCGCCGCCCAGGTCACGGGCCGGCGCATCGCCCGCCGGAGCGGCTCACGCAGCAGCAGGGCGAGCCCGCACTGGGCCAGGCCGAAGGTGACGGCGGCCAGCGTCGGCGGGTCCAGGTTGGACACGCCCTCGCCCGGGACGCCCACCATCGACGCCGGGTAGCCCGCCCACGCGACGAGGCCCACGGTCGCCGCCGCCCCCGCCCCGAGCAGGATCCAGCCCGCGCGCGGGCGCTCCAGTTCGCCCCGGGTCCAGGCGGCGCCCAGGGTGTACGGCACGAGCCAGCCGGCGACCACGTTCACCCAGCCCGGCCAGGCGGGGCCGCCGAGGCCGAAGCGCAGCAGGTCCACGTGGAGGACGACGGCCAGCGGCCACAGCGGGTTGAGCCGGGCCAGCAGCGGGGTCGCCGCCGTCAGGACGGCGAACACCACGAGGAACCACAGCGGCGACAGGGCCAGTTTCACCAGCGTGCGGACCGTCCCGGACTCCGCGCCCGACAGCAGCAGCGCCGACGCGGCGACCGTCCACAGGCCGAGAACGGCCAGGACCGGTCGGCCCAGCCGGGTCAGACGGCCCGTCAGCCAGCTGTGGTACGGGACGCCCCGGGCGCGGGCCGAGGCGTGGCTCCGGGTGGCGACATGGCCTCCGACCAGGAAGAACACGGCGAGTGTCTGGAACAGCCAGGAGATGGGCGCGAGCCAGGGCATGTGCTGCAGGGGGCTGGCCGTGCGCAGGGTGCCGCTGTCGGCGACCAGGGCCGTGACCAGCCAGTGCCCGAGGACGACCCCGAGGACGGCGGCGGCCCGCAGGGCGTCCACCGCCCGGTCGCGGCCGGGCGGGGTGGCCGCGCCGGCCTGTTGCGCGCCGCGCCGCAGTCCGTCGCGGATGCCTCGTACGCCGAGGTCAGTCATGGGTCACCGCCTTGGTCTCGCCCAGGACGATCCGGGCCAGGTTGGTCAGGGAGGTCGAGCCGGGTCTGAAGTAGTCGCTGTGGCCGCCGTCGCCGGCCGCGAAGACGCGGGCGCCGAAGGCCGGGGAGACGGGGTCGGTGCCGAAGCCGACGGTGGTGCCGAACAGGTCCGCGCTGAGGTGCGGGACGTTCTCCACCCAGTCGCCGCCGCCGCGGGCCGCCCAGACGCGGGCCCGGGTGTGCAGGGCGGCGGCGGAGCCGGCGCCGGTTCCGGGGCTGCCGACGAGCGCGATGTCGTCGACGGCGAGCCCGGCGGCGGCCCGTGCGCAGACGACCGAGCCGTAGGAGTGGCACAGCAGCGACAGGCGCGTTCCGCGGCCGGTGACGGCCCGCAGTCCGGCCACGAGCTCCCGCAGGTGGGGGGCGGCCTGGTCCGCTCTGCCGGTCGTGGTGACCGTCGTGCTGACCGTGCCCGGCGTCTCGTAGCCCAGCCAGGCCACGACCGCGGTGCGCGTGCCCGCCGGGGCGTGCCGCGCGAGCTGTCCGTGCAGGGCGGTGGCCGCCGTGTGGAACCGGCCGTAGGTGTCGATGCTCGTGTCGGAGCCGGGGACCAGGACGGCGACGTGGTCGGCCCGGGCGAGGTCGCCCAGGACCTCCGTCACGCGGCCGGAGCCGCGGCCGTCGAAAGCGAGCAACTGCCGGTCGGCTGAGGCCAGTCGGCGGTCCGCGGCGGCCCGGTCCCGGTCGTGGTGGGCGGCGGCCGTGCGGGCCGCCTCGGCGGCGTTGCCCCGGTTGGCCGCGTACGCCTCGTCGAGTGTCGACGCGTCGAGCGGGGCCAGGGCGGCGGGGGCGGGGGCGGGGACCTCCGGTCGCACGGCGGCGGACAGCGGGAGCACCACGGCGCCCATGACGAGACCGGCGAGCGCGGCCCGCCACCACCGCCTGACCGGCGACCAGCGCACCCCGTCACCACGCCCGGCTCCCGACGGGCAGCCCACGCCGGGCTCACGCCCGGCAGCTGAGTGCCCCACCCCGGCGTCACCGACGGCATCGGACAGGCCCACCCCACCGTCAGGCCTGACACCCGACCGTGGCAGCACGGTTCCAAGCCCGGCGCGCGCCCCTGACCCACCACCGTCAAGCCCGGCGCGCGCCCTTGACCCACCACCGTCAAGCCCGGCGCGCGCCCCTGACCCACCACCGTCAAGCCCGGTACGCGACCACGGCACTCCGCCCTCGCGCCCGGCCCGTGGCCGAGCCACCCCGGCGTCGCCGTGGTCCCTCGCTGCGAACCCCACGGTTCTCCCCCTCCACCGCACCCGGAGATCGGGTCTGCGTGGAAGGGAAGTTACGGAGCGGTACTCGTCGTCCGCGTCCCACCGCGGAGCTCATCTCCCGCGTAGCTCTCAGGTACTAGGGGTATGACCGGGGCCCGGCCACCACGGGCCGCGGCAGACCCGCTCACCAGGCCAGTTGGGCGATCTCCTCCGCCACCACCGCGCACGCGTCCGCCGTCGGGTCGATGAGCGCGAAGTGCCCGACGTCCTCCAGCAGCGTCACCCCGACCATCTCGCCGGCCTTCGCCGCCGCGTCCGCGTACGACTCGGCGACGATCTGCGGCACCTCGCGGTCCGCGCGCCCCTGGACGAGCGTGGTGGCGATGCCGGTCGGCAGCAGCAGCGCCGGGTCCGCGTGCGGCTGCCGCTCTGCGAAGTGCTCGTCGCCGCCCAGCAGTTGGCGTACCGCACCGCCGCACACGTCCAGCTTGTCGGCGATTGCGAAGTCCGCGATCGGGGCCAGGGCGACCACGCCGCGCAGGGTCGCCGAGCCACCGCCGCGCCAGGGCGAGCCGGCCGGCAGGACGTGCCGGGCCGCACCCCACAGCGCGAGGTGCCCGCCCGCCGAGTGACCGGTGAGGACCGTGCGGCGGGGGTCCGCCTGGGGCAGCAACTCCCCCACGAGCGCCGGGAGGGCGTCCAGCGCGGCCGCGACGTCGTCGAACGTGTGCGGCCAGCGCCCCGCGAGGGAGGCGCCGTCGTCACCGCGCCGGTACTCGACGTTGGCCACGGCGAATCCGCGCCGGGCCAGGAAACCGGCGAAGGGACTGACGTGGCGCCGGTCGTACGGTGCCCGCCAGGCACCGCCGTGCAGCACGGCCACCACCGGGGCGGGACCGCCCGGGCCGCCCTGTGCGCGGGGCGCGTAGAAGTCGATCACCTGGTCGGGGTGGTCGCCGTAGGCCGCGGTGGCGTCGGGGTCGACGGGCGCGTGGGAGAAGACGGACTTCTCCTCGGCAGCGGCCCGTGCTGCTGCGACGTCGTCCGTCATGCTCCAACCTCTCAGCGATGTGGCGTGCGCGGCGGACCAGTTGGGGGTGCAGCCGTTGGCCGGGACGGTACCAGGCCCGTGACATGCGGGGACACGGGGATGTCACGCTGGGTGAGACCCGCAGGTTCCCTCGTCGCGGCGGTGGTGGCGGGCCGGGACCGCCCGGGGGCGTCCCGGCCCGCCGCCGCTCAGACCAGCGTCGCGGCCAGCACCCGCGCGGCCCGCTCCACGTCGGCGAAGCCCACGTACAGCGGCGTGAATCCGAAGCGGAGCACGTCCGGCGCCCGGAAGTCCCCGACGACGCCCTGCTCGATGAGCCGCTTCATCACCTCGCCGGCGTCGTCGCAGCGCAGCGCGACCTGGCTGCCGCGCTCCGCGTGCGCCACCGGCGTCAGGCACTCGACCCGCCCCTCGGGCACGTACTGCGCGACGCACTCCAGGAAGAAGTCCGTCAGCGCGAGGGACTTGGCCCGCACGGCCGCCACCGACACCCCGTCCCACACCTCGAGCGCCGCCTCCAGGGCGAGCATGGAGAGGATGTCGGGTGTGCCGACCCGGCCGCGCAGGGCACCGGGGGCCGGTTCGTAGCCGGGGCGCATCCCGAACGGCTCGGCGTGGGAGTTCCACCCGGGCAGCGGCGAGTCGAAGCGGTCCTGCAGTTCCCGCCGAACGTACAGGTACGCGGGCGAACCCGGTCCGCCGTTCAGGTACTTGTAGGTGCAGCCGACCGCCAGGTCCACCCCGTGCTCGTCCAGCCCCACCGGCAGCGCGCCCGCGCTGTGGCACAGGTCCCAGACGGCGTACGCCCCCGCCGCGTGCACCGCGTCCGTCAGGCCCGGCAGGTCGTGCAGCCGGCCGGTGCGGTAGTCCACGTGGTTGAGCAGGACGGCTGCGGTGCGGGGGCCCAGCGCGCCCGGCACGTCCGCCGGGGCCACGGGCCGCAGCGTGCGGCCGGTCATCCGGGCGGCGGACTCGGCGATGTACCCGTCGGTCGGGAAGGTCGTGGCGTCGACGAGGATCTCGTCGCGCCCCTCCCCGGCCATGCGCACCGCGCCCACCAGTGCCTTGAAGACGTTGACGCTGGTGGAGTCCCCGACCACGACCTGCCCGGACGCGGCCCCGACCAGCGGGGCGATCCGGTCGCCGATCCGCTCGGGCGCGGTCCACCAGCCGCTCTCCTCCCAGGACCGGATGCGCAGTTCGCCCCACTGACGGCGGACGACGTCCTCGACCCGCCCGGGGACGACGGCCGGCAGCGCGCCGAGGGAGTTGCCGTCGAGGTAGACGATGTCGTCGGTGACGAACTCCGCCCGCTTGGCGGCCAGTTCGTCGGCGGCGTCCAGCTTCTCCGCGCGCACGCTCAGCTCAGACATACGACCGCGCCGTCCACAGCTCGGGGAACACGTTCTTCCGGGCGCGCTTCTCCAGCCAGGCCACCCCGGCGGAGCCGCCCGTGCCGGTCTTGGCTCCCATCGCGCGGCGGGTGGCGACGAGGTGGTCGTTGCGCCAGCGCCACACCAGCTCGGCGACATCGCTCAGCGCCTCGCCGAGGCGGGCGATCTCGTGCTGCTCGTCACCCGAGTAGACGGCCGTCCAGGCGGCCTCCACCTCCGGCGAGGGCTCGTAGCGCCGGGCGACGTCGCGCCGCAGCACCGACTCGGGGATGTCGTACCCGCGCCGCGCGAGCAGCCGCACGACCTCGTCGTACAGGCTCGGCTCGTGCAGCGCCTTCTCCAGCTCGGCGTGCACGCGCGGGGAGCCGCGGTGCGGGACGAGCATCGACGCGGACTTGTCGCCGAGCAGGAACTCCATCCGACGGTACATCGCCGACTGGAAGCCGGAGCCCTCGCCGAGGGCGCCGCGGTACGAGTTGAACTGGGCCGGCGTGAGCTGGCCGAGCGGCTTCCAGGAGGCGTTGAGCGCCTCCAGCTCCCGTACGGACCTCTTCAGCGCGGCGATGGCGGTGGGGACGTCGTCGCCCCGCAGCGCGCGGGCCGCCGTCTCCCACTCGTGGACGATGACGGTGAACCACAGCTCCATCACCTGGGTCGTCACCAGGAAGACCATCTCTCCGGGGTCGTCGGAGAGGGTGTGCTGGAGGTGCGTGAGCACGTCCGCCTTGACGTAGTCCTCGTACGGCGTCGTGCCGTGGAAGTCGAGATGCGGGGTCTCGGGCTCGTGAGCCTCGTGGGACATCGCTGTCTCCTGCAGATAACTCCGGGTAGCGGTCCGCCCCTGCCGATGCCGGCACGGGGGCCCCGGTCCCCATCCGCATCCTGCGGGCTCACCGCCCCGACCGCAAGGCCCGCCCTCCGGACGGGACGGGCCTCACGTGCGCGGACGGCCGTCAGCCGAGGACCTGCGCCGCCGTGGGCGAGGAGTCCTTCAGGAACTGGGAGCAGCGCTCGTACTCCTCCTGCTCGCCGATCGCCTGCGCGGCGCGGGCGAGGGCGTGCAGGGCGCGCAGGAAGCCGCGGTTCGGTTCGTGCTCCCACGGCACCGGGCCGTGGCCCTTCCAGCCGTTGCGGCGCAGCGCGTCCAGACCGCGGTGGTAGCCCGTACGGGCGTACGCGTACGACTCCACGGCCGCGCCGCGCTCGAACGCCTCGTCGGCGAGCTGCGCCCAGGCGAGCGAGGAGGTGGGATGCGCGGCGGCGACCTCGGCGGGCGCCGCGCCCGAGGCGAGCATCTCCCGGGGCCCGGGGTCGTCGGGGAGGTGGGTCGGGGGCGGGCCCCCGAGAAGGTTCTCGTGAATGGACATGCCCCAAGTCTGCGCCATCGCGACCCCCGGGGTGCAGAGGGCCGGGCGGGTACGCGACCCGGCACCGCGGGGGCACCGCCCACCTCAGGACGGCGCCACCCTGCGCCCCCCGGGGGAGCCGGATACCGCCCGGCTCCGGACGGCGCCACCCTGCGCCACCAGGGGGAGCCGTCCGCAGCAGGACGGCGCATCCCGGCACCGCAGAGGGTCGTCCACCTCAGGACGGGCGCGACCCGGCGCCGCGGAGGGTCGTCCACCTCGGGACGCGCGACCCGGCGCCGCATGGGGCCGCCCGCCACAGCACGGGGCGACCCTGCACAGGCGAGCACTGCCCGCCTCGGGACAACACGACCCGGCACCACCGAGCCGCCGCCCGCCTCAGGACGGCGCGACCTGCGCCACCGGGAGCCGCCGCCCTCCGCAGGACGGCGCCACCCTGCGCCGCGGGGGGGGGGAGGGCGCCGCCTGCCTAAGGACCGGCGTAACCCGGCACCGCAGGGGGAGCGGTCCACCGCAGGACGGCGTAACCCGGCACCGCAGGGGGAGCCGTCCACCGCAGGACGTCTCAGGGCAGCCGCTTGCGGAGCGGCTCCCCCTCCAGCGGCGGTGCCGTCACACCCCCGTGCCGCAGGCACTCCGGCCGCTTGCAGCCCGGCGGCGGCCTGCGCACCACCGCGGCCGCCACCACCGCCCCCACGACCAGCGCCCCCGCGCACCACACCATGGCCCGGCCGAACGCCGCGTCGAAGGCCGCGGGCTCCCGGTACGCCTCCTCCCCCATCCCCACCAGCAACGGCAGCGCCGCCACGGCCACCAGCCCCGCCGCCCGGGCCGCCGCGTTGTTGATCCCGCTGGCCAGCCCGGCCCGGGCCACCTCGACGGACCCGAGCACGGTCGCCGTCAGTGGCGCCACCAGGGTCACCATGCCCAGCCCCAGCACCACAAGCGCCGGCAGCACATCGCCCGGGTAGGACGCGCCGGGCCCGACCCGCAGCATCAGCAGCATCCCCGCCGCGCACAGCAGCGGTCCCACCGTCAGCGGCAGCCGCGGCCCGACCCGGTCGGCCAGTTCCCCGGAGCGCGCCGACAGCAGCAGCATCAGCACGGTCGTGGGCAGCAGCGCCGTACCGGCCGCGAGGGCCGAGTAGCCCACGACCACCTGCAACTGCAGCGCGGCGAGGAAGAAGAACCCGCCGAGGGCCGCGTACACGCACAGCGTGACGAGGTTGACGGCCGTGAACTGCCGGGAGGCGAAGATGTCCGGCGGCATCATCGGCTCGGCCCGCCGCCGCTCGACGACCACGAACGCGACGGCCGCCGCCACCCCGGCCACCGCCGAGACCACCGCTGCGGCACCGCCCTGGCCGGCCTCGATCAGCGCGTACGTCACCAGCGCGAGCGCCAGCGCCCCGAGGACCGCCCCGAGCACGTCGAACCGCCCGTGCGCCCTGCCGTCCCCGGACTCGGGCACGTGCCGCAGCGCGACCGGCACGCACAACGCCGCCAGCGGCACGTTCAGCAGGAACACCCACCGCCACCCCGGCCCGTCCACCAGCCAGCCGCCGACGAACGGCCCGACCGCCGCCCCGATCCCGCCGAAGCCGGACCACAGGCCCACGGCCCGCCCCCGGTCGTCGGGGTGGAAGGACGCCTGGATCAGCGCCAGCGACCCGGGCGTCAGCAGCGCACCGCCCACCCCCTGCAGGGCCCGCGCGGCGATCAGCACCTGCGCGTTCGGCGCCAGCCCGCACAGCAGGGACGCCACCGCGAACCACACCACCCCGACGACGAACACCTTCCGCCGCCCGAACCGGTCCCCCAGCGCCCCGCCCAGCAGGATCAGCCCGGCCAGCGTGACCATGTACGCGTTGACCGTCCACTGCAGGACGGCCAGGTCCGCGTCGAGGTCGCGGCCGATGCGCGGCAGGGCGACGTTGACGACGGTCGAGTCCAGCAGCGCCATGGAGGAGCCGAGGACGGTGGTGAGCAGGATCCACCTGCCCCGCGGTGAGGCCAGCCGGACATCGGACATGCGGGGAGCATACGGAAGAGCCCGGCACCTGGGCAGGTGCCGGGCTCGACGCGCAGGGGAACCGGGACTTACTTGATCTTCGTGCCGGTCGAGCGCAGGTGGCCGCAGGCCTCGACGACGCGCGCGGCCATGGAGGCCTCGGCGAGCTTGCCCCAGGTGCGCGGGTCGTAGGTCTTCTTGTTGCCGACCTCGCCGTCGACCTTCAGGACACCGTCGTAGTTGCGGAACATGTGGTCCGCGACCGGGCGCGTGAAGGCGTACTGCGTGTCCGTGTCGATGTTCATCTTCACGACGCCGTTCTCCAGCGCCGTGCGGATCTCCTCCTCCGTGGAGCCGGAGCCGCCGTGGAAGACGAAGTCGAACGGGGAGCCCTTGCCGAACTTGGCGGCGACGCCCTCGTTCAGCTCCTTCAGCAGCTCGGGGCGGAGCACCACGTTGCCCGGCTTGTACACGCCGTGCACGTTGCCGAAGGACGCGGCGAGCAGGTAGCGGCCCTTCTCGCCCAGACCGAGGGCCTCGGCGGTGCGGATCGCGTCGTCGACCGTGGTGTAGAGGGAGTCGTTGATCTCGTGGGAGACACCGTCCTCCTCGCCACCGGTCGGGGTGATCTCCACCTCGAGGATGATCTTCGCGGCGCGGGCCTGCTCCAGCAGTTCCTGCGCGATGGAGAGGTTGTCGGCGAGGGTCTCGGCGGAGCCGTCCCACATGTGCGACTGGAACAGCGGGCTCAGACCGGCGTCCACGCGCTTCTTCGACAGCGCCAGCAGCGGACGTACGTACCCGTCGAGCTTGTCCTTGGGGCAGTGGTCCGTGTGCAGCGCGATGTTCACCGGGTACTTCTCGGCGACGATGTGCGCGAACTCGGCCAGGGCGACCGCGCCGGTCACCATGTCCTTGCTGTACTGGCCGCCCAGGAACTCGGCGCCACCCGTGGAGATCTGGACGATGCCGTCGCTCTCCGCCTCAGCGAAACCGCGCAGGGCCGCGTGCAGGGTCTGGGTGGAGGTCACGTTGATGGCCGGGTAGGCGAACTTTCCTGCCTTCGCCCGGTCCAGCATCTCGTTGTAGACCTCGGGAGTTGCGATGGGCATGCGTCCGCTCCTTGTATCTGCGGGTTGACGTACTGCTGTCTACGGCCCTGACCTAGACCTTGGGGTGCGACGTCATCGTCGGCCCCATCTTTCCAGACTCGGCCGGAAGGTCCAGATCGCTGTCCACGCCCTGGTCAGTCGAGACCCAGCTCGTCCTTGGAGAAGGCGAACAGGTACGGCACCCCGGCGCCCTCCTGGATCTTCTCGGCGGCACCGGTCGCCCGGTCGACGATGGTCGCGACGGCGACGACCTCGGCCCCGGCCTCGCGCACGGCCTCGACGGCGGTGAGCGGGGAGCCGCCGGTGGTGGAGGTGTCCTCGACGACCAGCACACGGCGGCCCGCGATGTCCGGGCCCTCGACGCGCCGCTGCAGCCCGTGCGCCTTGGCGGCCTTGCGCACGACGAAGGCGTCCAGGCGCCTGCCGCGGGCGGCGGCCGCGTGCAGCATCGCGGCGGCGACCGGGTCGGCGCCCATGGTGAGGCCGCCGACGGCGTCGAACTCCAGCTTCGCGGTCAGGTCGAGGAGCACCTGCCCGACCAGCGGGGCGGCCTCCCCGTCGAGGGTGATGCGCCTCAGGTCGACGTAGTAGTCGGCCTCCAGGCCCGACGACAGGGTCACCTTGCCGTGCACCACGGCCTTGTCCTTGATCTGCTGCAGCAGCGCGCCGCGCGTGTCCGTCATGGCGCCCAGCTTAGAGGCGGCGCCAGCTCCAGGTGGTGGTGGCCTCCAGCGGCTCCAGGGGCGTGACCAGGCGCGGCATGGTGTTGAGGCCGTTGGGCGGGCCGGTCTGCGGCTCCACGCACACGGCCTCGGCCTGCTCGTCGTAGACGACCACCCACTCCTCGCGGCTGGTCACCCTCAGCTCCAGCTGCCCGGGCCAGGTGAGGGTCACGTCGACGCCGCCGGGCATGCCGAAGCAGTCGTCCCAGGGGCCGGGCCCGGGGTCGAGGCGGTTGCCGGTGGGCAGGTGGTCGTCGCCGCGCTCCTCCTGCCAGGCGGGGTCGAAGGCGAGGGTGACGTCCTCGCCGCCGAGGTTCCGGTTGAACCAGGGGTGCCAGCCGATCTGCGCCGGGAAGGACGACTCGTACGTCTCCACGGACATGGTCAGCGTCAGGCTGTCCGCGCCGAGGGCGACGACCTGGGTGACACGGCCCGGGTACGGCCAGGGGTCGACGAGCTCGTAGGTGAGGACGGCCTCGTCGGTGGTCGTGCGGGCGGTGCGCCAGGCGTGGTCGCGGACGGTGCCGTGGATGGCGTGGGGCGGGGCGTTCAGCGGCATCTGCCGTACGACGGCGCCGTCCAGGAACCGGCCGTCCCTGATCCGTCCGCACCACGGCACCATGGGGAAGCAGCCGAACCGCTCGCCCTGCCGCAGCAGCTCCACGCCGCCGATCCGCAGCCCTCCGACCCGGCCGCCGTTGCCCGGCTGCACGGTCACCTCCGCGTCACCCGCGGTCAGCGTGATGTCTTCGTCACTCACGGGACGACCCTACTGGGGTGATCAAGAGGGCCCACGGTCCTCGGCTCCTTCGACGGCCGCGGCGTGCGGGCTCAGCGGCGTCGGCGCAGGGCCCGGACCGCGACGATCGCCGAGGCCAGGGCGAGGGCGGCGGCGGGTGCCGCCCAGCGCAGCGGGGCCGGGGGTGCGACGGTCTGGGGTGCGGGCACGGGGGCGTAGCGGCCGCGGGGCGGGGCGTGGTCGACCTCTTCGGCGCTGCGCCCGATCATGGTCCGCCGCGCGTGCGCCGCCTCGGCGACGTCCTCGTCGTCCTCACCGTCCTCGTCCAGGGGACCGAGCGGGGAGGACGGACCCCCCGCCCCGAATCCGGGGCGGGCCCCTTCCGTCAGACCGGACTCGGCAGCGTCCCCGGCCGGACCGGAGCCGGAGGCGTCACCGGGCGACCCGGAGCCGGAGGCATCGCCGGAGAGGTCGGACTCGGAGCCGGAGGAGCCGCCGACCCGCCCGGGACCGGAGCCGGAGGCGTCACCGGGCGACCCGGAGCCGGAGGCATCGCCGGAGAGGTCGGACTCGGAGCCGGAGGAGCTGCCGACCCGCCCGGGGCCCGGGCCGGGAGCGTCGCCGCCGGCTGCGTGGCCGGAGGTTTCGTCGTCGGGTCCGGGGGCGGGAGTGTCGTCGGGCCCAGGGCCGGGAGTGTCGTCGGGCCCGGGGCCGGGGGTCTCATCGGGTCCGGGGGCGGGGGTGTCATCGGGCCCGGGGCCGGAGGTCTCGTCGGCCCCGAGGCCGGAGGCTCCGCCCTTTCCACCGGCCGTGGCCGCCTCGTCGCCCCCGGCACTTCCACCGGCAGTGGCCGCCTCGTCACTCCCGGCACTTCGACCGGCCGTGGCTGCCTGCTCGCCCCCAACACTTCCACCGGCCGTGGCCGCCTGCTCGCCCCCGGCGCTTCCACCGGCCGTGGCTGCCTGCTCGCCCCCGGCGGCGTCACCCTCCTCAGCCCCGCCCTTCCCCCCGTCACCGGCCCTCCGTGCCCGGGCTCCCTCGTCGTCCTGCGGGGCAGCCGGTGCCGCCGGCTCCGGGGACGTCTCCGCGAGGTGTTCCGCGAAACGGTTGAGCAGCCGGATGACGGCGCCCTCCACCGCGTCCCCGGGGAGGTCCCTGATCCGGCCGTCGGCCGTGGCCGTCCCGTGGAAGAGCACGGTGCAGCCGTCCTCCGCCTCCCGCAGCGCGATCCGCAGCGCGAGCGTGACCGAGCCGCTGCCGCGCGACTCCTCCGCCGACCCTTCCAGGCCGTACGCGTCGGCGCCCCGCCGGGACACCCGTACGGCACCCCGGTAGGTGACGGAGTGGCTGCCGACCCGGATCTTCAGCCGCCCCGCGACGGGCTCGGCGCCGGCGTCCTGCTGGAGCCCGGGCACCGCCCGGGCGACCCGCGCGGGGTCGTCCAGCACCTCCCTGAGCCGCTCGGTGGGAACCGGAACGAACACCTCGTGCTCCATGTCGACGGACTCTACCCAGCCGGGGCCGCATCGCACCCGCGCCCGATGAATTCGCCCCCGATCCGCCCCACCGGGCGTACTCTCCGGCCCCGGCACCCCTCTCCGGCCCCGGCCCTCGCCCCGCCGGCCCGCCTCAGTACCGCGGATGCACCAGCGTCGACACCGGCAGCCCCGAGATCCGCGTGACGCGCGCCGCCCGTTCGCCCGCCGCGAGGGACGCGTCGGTGAGGACGAGGGGGCGCGGCCCGTCCGGATCGAGCCGCGGCCGCGGCCGCGTGCCGGCGGCCAGGACGAAACCCCAGTCCCGGGGCGCGTGGGAGCGGTCGGCGGGCGTGTGGTCGGGCCCGACCGCGAACCCGGCGTACCCGCCCGCCCGGTAGGGGGCGGTCGCGAGGCCGGCCGCTCGCAGGGTCGACTCCACCGTCCAGTACACGCGCGGGCTGGACCGCACCGGTCCGGCGTGCACCACGATGCGGCCGCCCGGGGCCAGCACGCGCCGCGCGAGGCCGTAGAACTCCTGCGAGTACAGCTTCGCGCTCGCCGTGATGCCCGGGTCGGGCAGATCCGAGACGACCACGTCGTACGCCGCCGGGGGCGCGCCGCGCAGCCGGCCGAAGGCGTCGCCGGTCGTCACGCGCACGCGCGGGTCGCCGAACGCGTGCTGGTTCAGCGCGGACAGGCCCGGGTCGGTGCGGGCCAGCCGGACGACCTCCGCGTCGACTTCCACGACGTCGACGCGGTCCACCCCGGGATGGCGCAGCACCTCGCGGGCCGCCAGCCCGTCCCCGCCGCCGAGGATCAGCACGCGTGCGTGCGGCCCGGCCATGGCGGGGTGGACCAGGGTCTCGTGATAGCGCCGTTCGTCCCGCTCGCTGACCCGCAGCCGCCCGTCCAGGAACAGGTCCAGGGGCCGGCCTCCCGTGCCCCCCTTGAGGACGACCTCCTGCACTCCGCTCCGCAGCGCCACGCGCACGTCCCCGCCGTACAGGGCGTGCCGCGCGGCCCGTTCGAAGTCGTCGACGAGCACGGTGGCCGAGGCGAGGACCGCCAGCACGAACGCGTTGCCCAGCACCAGCAGCCACCGCGCCCGCCGGCTGAGGTCCCGGCGGAACAGCCCGAGCACCAGCGCGCCGCCGACGACCGCGTTGACCGCGCCGGTGAGCAGCGCGCCCGTCAACTGCCCGAAGAACGGCAGCAGCAGGAAGGGAAAGGCGAGCCCGCCGACCAGCGCGCCCACGTAGTCCGCGGCGAACAGGTCGGCCACGGCGCCGCCGGCGTCCTGGCGGCGGATGCGCTGGATCAGCTCCATCAGCAGCGGGACCTCGGCCCCGATGAGCAGCCCGGTGGCGAGGGAGAAGGCGACCAGGAGGCAGCGCGGCCCGCTGGCCCACACCCCGCCCCAGTCGCCGGTCCAGGCGAAGACGGCGTACAGGGCCATCGCGCTGCACCCGCCGACCAGGGCGAGAGTGGCCTCGACGGCGCCGAAGCCGGCCGCCGCGCGTGGGCGCAGCCGTTTCGCGGCGAGGGAGCCCAGGCCCATCGCGAAGACCATGACGGACAGCACGACGGACGCCTGGGTGACCGAGTCGCCCATCAAGTAGGTGGCGAGCGCCACCAGTTCCAGCTCGTACACGAGTCCGCAGGCCGCGCAGACGAACACGCCCGCGAGGACCAGGAACCGTCCGATGCCCGGCCGGACGGGCAGCCGCGCCGGGCCACCAGGGCCGCCCCGGGCGCTCCAGTGCGGCGGGGAACCGGGCGGGGCGGGCGCGTGCGGCTCGATCACGCTGCGACGTTACGTCACGTCTCGACCGCGGTTCGTCACCCACACGTGTGGTGCTTGTCTACAGAGGACCGATGCCGGTACGAGATCGGATTCGGCACCGCGGCCGCTCACCGGGGCCGGTTCAGCCGACCGGGACCGTCGCCGGGAGGCGCACGCCCACCCTCGTCCGGGTCGCCACCAACTGCCCGTCCTGCGGGTACGCGTGCCAGGTCCGCCAGTGCACCTGCCCTTCATGGTGCTGGGCGAGCAGGGCCGTGAAGGCGTGCGGGCTGCCGGGGAAGACACCGGCGAGTCCGTGCGGATGGTCGGAGACGAGGGCCAGCAACTCCTGGGCGCGGCCCTCGAAGGAGCCCGGCGAGAGGACCTCGACCCGGGCCGCGAACTCGTACTCCCAGTCACCCACCCGCTTGGCGACGCCGAGCGGGAGCGGAGTGCTGCTGCCCGGGATGCACGCCACCGTCTCCGAGCAGATGCCCCCCTTCTCCTCCAGCAGGACCTGGTGCGACGCGCCGAGGAGGCGCAACTGCAGTTTGGCCCCCGTCAGTTCGAGGTCGAGTGTGGCCAGTGCGGGAAGCGGCTCGCGCCCCAGGGCCCAGGCGAGATCGGCCGCGCGCGTGTCGGTGTAGGAGGTGTTCAGGGTCGTGAGCATGGATCGGCTCCGCAAGCACACAAGGAGAGGGAGGTGGGTCCGCTGCGCCCCGGTCGCACCGGGTGATTCGGCCCGGGTCAGCCCGGTCGGCCGGTTTCAGGAAGGTGTCCGCAAGACGTCCGAGAGGCTGCGTTGGTGGATTAGAGGGAATCATGAACTGTGGCGCCGCAACAGCGTTTTTACCCAAGTTCGTAGGGTTTCCATCCCTCAGAGGGCTCCACAGCTCAACTGTTCAACAACGGCGTGCGCCGCTGCCGGGGAGGCGTGCGCCGGTGCGCCGTGGCTCGCGCCCGGAGCCGGACCGGACCGCCGTCGGGGCGCGCGGCCGGCTCCCGAAGTCGCCTGGTGACGCGCACAGTTGCCGCAGCCACGGCCGCGGGGGACCGCCGTCCGGGCCGTCTTGTCCTACAGGCAGGAGAACGTGCCGGGATCCACCCGATATCGCCCGACGGGTGTGCGGCGGTTCCACCTTCCGGGGAGCCCGGACACGAGAGCGCGGGGCCCGCCCCAGGTGCGGACCCCGCGCTCGGTGGTTGCGGCTTCCCCGTCGGGCAGGCGGCCGACCTCAGTCAGCTGCCTCCTCCGCCGCAGCCACCGCCACCGCCCCCGCCGCAGGACGACCCGCCGCCGCAGGAGCTTCCCCCGTGGTGGCCGTCGCCGCCGGACGAGCCGGAGTCTCCCCCGGCCCACCAGCTGCCGCTGCTGCCGCTGTCGTGACGCGAGCCGGTATACGCCGCCGTCCCGCGGCCGGCCGTCCGCGCCGGACGGCGTGAACCGCCCCTGCGGGCGAGAGACACCAGCGCCCCCACGAAGAGGACTCCGATCACCGTCAGGATGATGCCGACGATCATGGCGCCACCCTCCTTCCGTTTCCCCCGAAGCGGCCCCCCGTGGGCGCCTCGCTCTTGCGTGACCGGGAGATGCCCTCCCGCCACGCGCGCCAAAGCAGAGTTGAGGAACTCCAGAGCTTCGGCGCAGGATGACCGGCATGACCTCCAGCGCGCGCCCCCTCCTCAACCGCCGGCTCGCCGAGTTCGGGACGACGATCTTCGCCGAGATGTCGGCCCTGGCCCTGAGCACCGGGGCCATCAACCTCGGGCAGGGCTTCCCCGACACCGACGGCCCCGAGGAGGTCAGGGAGGCGGCCGTGCGGGCGCTGCGGGACGGCCGCGGCAACCAGTACCCGCCGGGCCCCGGCGTGCCCGAGCTGCGCACCGCGATCGCCGCCCACCAGCAGCGCCGCTACGGCCTGACCTTCGACCCGGACACCGAGGTCCTGGTCACCGCGGGCGCCACCGAGGCCATCGCCGCCGCCCTGCTGGCGCTGGTGGAGCCCGGCGACGAGGTGGTCGCCCTGGAGCCGTACTACGACTCCTACGCGGCGTGCGTCGCGATGGCGGGCGGGCGCCGGGTGCCGGTGACCCTGCGCGCGGACGTGGCGGAGGGCCGTTTCCGGCTCGATCTCGACGAGCTGCGGGCCGCCGTCACCGACCGCACCCGGCTGCTGCTGGTCAACACCCCGCACAACCCGACCGGCACGGTCCTCACCCGCGCGGAGCTGGCCGCGATCGCCGAGCTGGCGGTGGAGCGGGACCTGCTGGTGGTGACGGACGAGGTGTACGAGCACCTGGTCTTCGACGACGCCGAGCACGTGCCGCTGGCGGCGTTCCCGGGGATGCGCGAGCGCACGGTGACGATCTCGTCCGCGGGCAAGACGTTCTCGTTCACGGGCTGGAAGGTCGGCTGGGTGACGGCGGCTCCGGAGCTGGTCACGGCCGTCCGCTCGGCGAAGCAGTACCTGACGTACGTCTCGGCGGGCCCGTTCCAGTACGCGGTCGCCGAGGCGCTGGCGCTGCCCGAGTCGTACTTCACGGACTTCCGCGACGACCTGCTGGCCAAGCGGAACCTGCTGGCGGCGGGCCTGGAGGAGGCCGGGTTCCGGGTGTTCCGCCCCTCGGGCACGTACTTCGTCACCACCGACATCCGCCCCCTCGGCGAGACGGACGGCACCGCCTTCTGCCGTGCCCTGCCCGAACGCGCGGGCGTCGTCGCCATCCCCAACGCGGTCTTCTACGACCATCGCGACCAGGGCGCCCCGTTCGTCCGCTTCGCGTTCTGCAAGCGCACCGAGGTGCTGGCAGACGCGACGGAACGGCTCCGCGAGGCGTTCATTCGCTGACCAGCGTCAAACAGCGCGGGTCGCCGGGAGTCCTTCGTCAGCGGGCGTCTGCCTCGGGCTCCGGGCGCGGGAGTTCGTCCAGATCGAGGGTGAAGGTGCGGCCGTCAACCAGGGGGATGGGAAGCTTGCCCGTGCCGTACTTGTGCGTGTGTGCCGCGATGTAACCGGTGCCGGTCGCTGGGTGTGGAGAACGACTTCCTGGGCGTACGGGTCGACGACCAGGTAGATCGGGATGCCGTAGCGTCCGTACTTGGCAGTGCAGTCGTCATAGTCAGTGCGCGCGGAGGAGGTCGATGAAGACGTCGGAGGTGACCTTCGCGTGACGGCCGAGGGCGAGAGCGGAGTCGATCTGCATCGACCTGATGGTGCTTGAGTGCTCTTCGCTCTGCGGAGTCATGATCACCTTTGCGTCGGCCCCGAACAGGACCGTGTATCCCTTGGGGAACTCGGTGTGCACGATCGCGTCGACGCTCATGGACGGCTCCTTCCCGTGTGGTCAGGATACGGCGGACAGCGCCCTGTCCCGAGCCCGGCGCCGCGGCTGTGCGCCCGGTCCGCACAGGTCGCCGCGCGCCCCGGGAATAGGTGTGCGAACGTGGAGTCGGCCGGGTGACGGCGGCCCCGGCGCTGCCCGAGTCGTACTTCCCGGACTTCCGCGACGACCTGCTGGCCGCCTTCTGCCGTGCCCTGCCCGAACGCGCGGGCGTCGTCGCCATCCCCAACGCGGTCCTCTACGACCACCGCGACCAGGGCGCCCCGTTCGTCCGCTTCGCGTTGTGCAAGCGCACGGGGGTGCTTTAAGGAGGCGGTGCGGCGGCTCAAGGGCGTCGCGGGCGGCTGAGCGCGAGGCGGCCGGGGAAGGCCCGAAAAGGCAGACGGCGCGTACAGCGCGCACCGTGTGCGTGCGCGCCGACGCGCCGTGCGAGGCCGCTTGCGCGGGGTTACTCGTCGTCCTCGGGCTTCTCCGCCTCGTTGATCTCCTGCTCCAGGCCGAGCTGCTCGACGAGCCACTTGTCGAACTCGATCGCGGCACGCACCCAGCTGACCGTCGAGGAGACGAAGTGCTCCAGGCTCACGCCCATGCCGATCAGCATCTGGGCCTCGCCGATGAGGCGGACCGTGCCGTCGTCGTGGGTGTGGCTGTAGACCTTGGGCCACAGGGTGCGGCGGTTCCAGTCGTCGATGGACTCGAGGATCTGCGGCTTGGCCTCGATCTCGTGGGGCCGGTCGTAGAACGTCCGCACGGAGAAGACCTGCTGGTCTCCCTCTCCACGGAACATGAAGTAGGTGCGGAACTGCTCCCACGGCGCCGCGAGGTCTCCCTCGTCGTCGACGACGTACTTGAGCTCCATCTGGTCGAGGAGCTGCTTCACGAGGTCCTGATCCGGGACGACGGGGCCCGCCGGTCCTTGGGGCTGCGGCTCGGGCTGGCCCCCGAAGTTCGGAATCGAGGACGGGTCGATGGTCACCGTGAATTTCCCTTCGTACGGATTCCGCCATCCTCCCCCATGCGGGGAGGGGGGTGGCAAGCCCCGGCTGACCGTGTCAGCCGATGGCTGACAGGATCCGGTCAACCGCAACCTCCGGGTGCCGCGGCCCGTCTCCCCCAGTGGTGGACGGAGGGGCGATGGCCATGGCGGCGACGGACCGAGGGCGTACCCGGTGGGGGTTGATCCTGCCGTTCCTGGCAGTGCCGGTGCTCGTACTCGGGTTCCTCGTCATCGGCCTTTTCATGTGGGCCCGGCCGGACGAGAACGGGGACGACCGTGCCGGCCGGGCGGCCACGGTCCCCTGCGCCGAGGCCCTGGCCTTCGGCGGCGCCGGGCGCCCTGCGAGCGCCGAGGTGCGGGGCTGCACGGTGCAGCGGGGCATCGACACCGCGTACACGGCGGTGCTGCTGATGCCCCGCGAGGACGTGCGCGGCTGGCTGCACACGACATACCCGGACGCCCCGGCACCGCGCACGGGCGGCTCCTGCGGGGCGCTGTGCCTCGACGTGACCCACGGGGAGGGCCTGCCGGGCACCGCCGGGGCACACGTCGTCCAGGTGCGGGTGGAGTACTCGAACGCCGGGAGGGCGCAGGTGCGCTTCTCGGCGTTCACGATGTGACGCCCTGACGCCCTACAGCGTCTTGCCCGTGGCCGGGCCCACCAGGAGACCCTCCTCGAAGCGGTCCACGCGGACCGTGTCGCCGTCCTTGATCTCCCCGGAGAGGATCTCCTTGGCGAGGCGGTCGCCGATGGCCGACTGGACGAGCCGCCGCAGCGGCCGGGCCCCGTAGGCCGGGTCCAGGCCCTCCTCGGCGAGCCAGGCCAGGGCCTCCGGCGTGATGTCGAGGGTCAGACGCCGTTCGGCGAGGCGCTTGGCCAGGCGGTCGATCTGGAGCCTGGCGATGCGCTCCAGCTCCGGCTTGGTCAGCGCGGCGAAGACGACCAGGTCGTCCAGGCGGTTGAGGAACTCCGGCTTGAAGGAGCTGCGCACCACCTCCAGCACCTGTTCCTTCTTCTCCGCCTCGCTGGTGATCGGGTCGACCAGGAACTGACTGCCCAGGTTCGACGTGAGCACCAGGATCGTGTTGCGGAAGTCGACCGTGCGGCCCTGCCCGTCGGTGAGGCGCCCGTCGTCCAGCACCTGGAGCAGGATGTCGAAGACCTCGGGGTGGGCCTTCTCGACCTCGTCCAGCAACACGACCGAGTACGGCCGCCTGCGCACCGCCTCGGTGAGCTGACCGCCCTCCTCGTAGCCCACGTATCCGGGCGGGGCGCCGACCAGCCGGGCCACGCTGTGCTTCTCGCTGTACTCCGACATGTCGACGCGGACCATCGCCCGCTCGTCGTCGAAGAGGAAGTCGGCGAGGGCCTTGGCGAGTTCGGTCTTGCCGACGCCGGTGGGGCCGAGGAAGAGGAAGGACCCGGTGGGGCGGTCGGGGTCGGCGATCCCGGCGCGGGAGCGGCGTACGGCGTCGGACACCGCGCGCACGGCCTCGCTCTGGCCGATGAGCCGCTTGCCCAGCTCGTCCTCCATGCGCAGCAGCTTCTGCGTCTCGCCCTCCAGCAGCCGCCCGGCGGGGATGCCGGTCCAGGAGGCGACGACGTCGGCGATGTCGTCGGCGCCGACCTCCTCCTTGACCATGGTGTCCCTGGCGACCTCCTCCTCCGCCTCGGAGGCGGCCTCCAGGTCGCGTTCCAGCGCGGGGATCTCGCCGTAGAGCAGCTTGGAGGCGGTGTCGAAGTCGCCGTCGCGCTGGGCGCGCTCGGCCTGGCCGCGCAGTTCGTCGAGGCGTTCCTTCAGCTCACCGACGCGGTTGAGGGACTGCTTCTCCTTCTCCCAGCGGGCGGTGAGGCCGCGCAGCTCCTCCTCCTTGTCGGCGAGGTCGCGGCGCAGCTTCTCCAGGCGCTCGCGGGAGGCGGCGTCGGTCTCCTTGCCGATCGCCAGCTCCTCCATCTTCAGCCGGTCGACGGCGCGCTGGAGTTCGTCGATCTCGACGGGCGAGGAGTCGATCTCCATGCGCAGCCGGGAAGCGGCCTCGTCGACGAGGTCGATGGCCTTGTCGGGCAGGAAGCGGGAGGTGATGTACCGGTCGGAGAGGGTGGCGGCGGCGACCAGCGCGCTGTCGGCGATCTGCACCTTGTGGTGGGCCTCGTAGCGGCCCTTGAGCCCGCGCAGGATGGCGATGGAGTCCTCGACGGACGGTTCCGCCACCAGGACCTGCTGGAAGCGGCGCTCCAGCGCCGGGTCCTTCTCGATCCGCTCGCGGTACTCGTCCAGCGTGGTCGCGCCGACCATGCGCAGCTCGCCGCGGGCCAGCATGGGCTTGAGCATGTTGCCGGCGTCCATGGCGGAGTCGCCGCCGGCACCGGCTCCGACGACGGTGTGCAGCTCGTCGATGAAGGTGATGATCTGCCCGTCGGAGTCCTTGATCTCGGCCAGGACGGTCTTCAGGCGCTCCTCGAACTCGCCCCGGTACTTGGCGCCCGCGACCATCGCGCCCAGGTCGAGCGCGACGAGCCGCTTGTCCTTCAGCGACTCGGGCACGTCGCCCTTGACGATCCGCTGGGCGAGCCCCTCGACGACGGCGGTCTTGCCGACGCCGGGCTCACCGATCAGCACGGGGTTGTTCTTGGTCCGGCGCGACAGCACCTGCACCACGCGGCGGATCTCCTGGTCCCGGCCGATGACCGGGTCGAGCTTGCCCTCGCGCGCGGCGGCGGTGAAGTCGGTCCCGAACTTCTCCAGGGCCTTGTACTGGCCCTCGGGGTCGGCCGTGGTCACCCGGCGCTGGCCCCGGGTCTTCTGGAAGGCGGCCTGGAGCTTCCTGGCGTCGGCCCCCTGCCGGGACAGCACCTCGCCGGCCGCGCCGCCCTTGGCGGCGATACCGATGAGCAGGTGCTCGGTGGAGAGGTACTCGTCCCCCAGGTCCTTGGCGCGGGACTGCGCGTCGGCGACGACGGCGAGCATCTCGCGGTTGGGCTGGGGTGGCGCGACGGTCGACCCGGTCACGCTCGGCAGCCCGGCGAGCACGCGCTCGGCGCCGGAGCGCACGGCGGCCTGGTCGGCGTCGACCGCGGCGAGCAGGTCGGTGATGTTCTCGTTGTCCTGCCCCTGGAGCAGTGCGAGGAGCAGGTGGGCGGGCGTGAGGTCGGGGTGGCCCTCGGTCACGGCCCGGTTGCTGGCAGCGTTGATCGCGTCCCGGCTCCGGTTGGTCAGCTCGGCGTCCACGTTCGCGTTCTCCTCCTTGCACTGACCCGAACGACTTACACAAAGTTGAGTCTACGGCACTCAAGGACATCCCGGGGAGGGTGCGGGGGTTAAGTTCCGGGCCATGGCGACCAAGTACTCCGTCGATCCGGGTGCCCCGGACCCGTCGTATCTCGGCTTCTGGCGGGAACGGCACCTGTGCACCCTGACGACGCTCCGCCCGGACGGCACTCCGCACGTGGTACCCGTCGGGGTCACCTACGATCCCGCCGCCCGGCTCGCCCGGGTGATCACCAACCGGACCAGCGCGAAGGTGCGGCACGTGCTGGCCGCCGGGGACGAGGGGGCGGCGGTCGCGGTCTGCCAGCTGGAGGGCCGGCGCTGGGCGACACTGGAGGGCCGGGCGTTCGTCCGCGCGGACCCGGAGCGGGTGGCGGAGGCGGAGCGCCGCTACGCGGAGCGCTACGGACGGACCCCGTCACCGAATCCGTCGCGCGTGGTCATCGAGATCGAGCTGACGCGCGCACTGGGACGCGGTCGAGCGGAGTGAACATCCACACCGGTGATCGACTGGTTCCGGCCACTCGCGGGACGGGCCGATACCGGGAAATGCCCCCACAAACTGCAGCGGCGTCACCGTGTTCAGGTCACGGTGACGCCGCTGCGGGGGGAAGCACCTGAGCGATCTGTTACGACGGGGGAATCGCGTCAGGCACTGCGGGGGGTGGCAGAGATGGTCCGCGGGACAGGGGAGTCGGCCTCCACCTGCTGATGGTCCCGCTGGTCCAGGTTCACAAAGATCATTCCGTACCGCACGGCACATCGCACTGGCTGCGGCGCCCCCCGAGGCCGCCGCAGACACCGGTACGCCCGTACGTCTCCGTCCTCGTCCCGCGTGACGACGACCGGCTCACCGAACACGGTCACCATCAGCGAGTCACCGCTGTGGGGGATGGCGGTGACCAGGTCGATGAAGTGCCAGCCGGAGCGGTAGGCGGTGGCCATTTCACGGCGGAAGGAGCGGTCGTCGGGTGGAGTGGTCACGGTCGGCTCCCCGCCCGGTCGACCCCGGGGTTCGGCCACTGGGTGTTGTCAGCGACTGCCGCGTTCACCGCCACCGCCGGCCACTGCGTGTTCGCCCGAGTTCCGCTCTCCTCATCGGAGAAGCCGCTCAGTGCAACGAGCGCTGCGACGGCGGAGAAGGCGGCGACAAGCACCGAGCGAAGCATTTTGTTACGCATAGTCGGCTTCGTCCTCACTTGAAGGTCCCCTTTTCCCCCGTCGAGTACGACGATGGCTCATTCGGGCACGTCATGGCCACACAATCGATGCATCATGTTCCTGCATGTTCAGGACCCTGGGGGGTGGAGATTTGGCAACGAATCCGACAAGAGAGACACATCCCCATGCGATGACCCAGTGGTGCGAGGAGGGCGGCCGTCTGTATGCCGCCGCTCTGCGTACCGGACGTATCGCACGAGCGGAAGTGGCGTCGGCGCCCTGCCTGGTGGAATTCGACCTGCTCCACCCCGATCCGGACGACCCCGACTGGCTGCGTCCGGTGCCGCCGGTCATCGCCCTGTCCCGGCAACTCGGCCCGCTGGAGAGCGAGATCGCCGAGCGCAGGCGCCAGGCCGTGAACCTGGCGGAGACCTTCCAGCCGTTCATGGCCATGGGTACCCACACGGCGTCCAGTGACTCCATCACGGTGCTCGAGGGCGGTGAACGGATCAACGCCGCGCTCAACCTGGCCACCGCGCAGTGCCAGGCGGAGCTCCTGACGGTCCAGCCCAGTGATCGTGTCTCCGAACGCAGCCTGCTGCGAAGCCTCGAACGGGACAAGCCCCTGATCGAGCGCGGCGTCAAGGTCCGGAGTCTGTACCAGCACACCGCACGGTACAACCCCGAGAAACTGGCCTATGTGGCCCGGCTCTCCGAGGGGAAGGTGGAGTACCGCACCATCGACGAACTGGTCGAGCGCCTGATCATCTGCGACGAGGCGGTCGCCTTCATCCCCGCGCGCGACGACCAGCAGGTCGCCCTGGAGCTGCGCCACCCCGGGCTCGTGCGCTACCTCATCAAGGTCTTCGAGTACCTCTGGGACCGTGCGGTGCCCATGAGCACCGGCGCGCCCTACGAGGCGGCGTCCGACGGCCTCACCCAGATCCAGCACTCCATCGCCAAGCTCCTGGTGGAGGGCCACGTGGACGAGGCCATCGCCCGCCGCCTCGGCATGAACGTCCGCACCTGCCGGGCCCACATAGCCAAGCTGGCGTCGGCCCTGGGCAGCGGCAGCCGGGCCCAGCTCGGCTATCTCATCGCCCAGTCGGGGATCCTGCAGCAGGACCACTGAACAGGGGGAAGCCCAGCCGGGCTCGACTCGGGTGTCTCATCGGGCGGTCCGCGATCCTCGACCCGGAACACCGATCGGCCGGGCGGCCGCCGAGGGCGGGGGTCCGTCCAGGCCCGCCTGGGCGATGCGCACGCCCAGTTGCGTACGGCTCGCCGCCCCCAGCGTCTCCGACAGCCGCGCGATGTGCGCCCGGCAGGTACGGACGCTGATCCCCAGGCGCTCCGCGATCACCGCGTCCTGGTGGCCCTCCGCGAGCAGCGCCGCGATCGACTGCTCCCGGTGGGAAATGCCCTCGATGCCCGTGTCGGGGAGCGGGGCCGTCAACGGGATCGCGAGGCGCCACAGTCGCTCGAAGACCGTGACCAGGTACTCGATCAGCGCGGGATGGCGCAGCTCCAGCGCCATCGTGCGGTCGGCGTTGGCGGGGATGAACGCCACCGTCCGGTCGAACAGGATCAGCCGGTCGATGACCTCGTCCAGCGTGCGCGCCTCGACCGCGTCGCCCATCAGCTCCAGGTACGTGAGCAACCCCTGCCCGTGCCGGGCGACATGGGTGTACAGATCCCGCATCCGCACCCCGCGGCCCCGCAGCGCCAGCGCCCGGTGCAGCCCCTCGGACAGCTCCGCCTCGCGGCGGATGCCGCCCGGCTGCACCGTGAGCACCTCGGTCGTGCACGCCTGCGTCGCCTCGTCCATCGCGGCCTGGATCCGGGCGAGTCCGTCGAGGACGCGGATCGCCGGGCCCTCCGCGGCCGCCGCGGCCGGCTGCACCTGGCGGCCCAGCCCGGCGTACCACTCGAACGCGGCCACGGCCGAGCCCACCCGCCGCTGGCTCGCGCTGACCTCGTCGTACATCCCGCGCAGCAGCCGGGTCATCACCTCCTGCGGAGCGGTCGGCACCAGCCAGTCCATGTCGTCCGGGTCCGGGTGCAGCAGGGCGAGCTCCAGCAGGCAGGGCACCGGCTCCGCGTCACGGCGCGCGACCCGGCCCCGCCGTACGGCCCGGGAATACACGCGATCCCCGGCCTCGCACAGTCGGTCGGCACCGTGAGGATGCTCTTCCGTCCCGTGCCCGGCCATCGCCCATCCCACCCCCGGTCGCGCCGTCTTCCGCAGCTTCCGCAGCGCAACTATGCGCGGCCGGGACCTGCTCCGCAACACGGCTCCCCCGGGCCCGAGTTCCTTTTTGCGCCGGTCGGTCCGTGAATCCGCTCGCTGCCACCCGAGCGGTCGCCGCACGCGGGGGGTGCCGTGCCCGCGGCCGGTGTGCGACCTTTTGTGATCACGGGACGGGCCCGTCCGCCCGGCGAGGGGGAGAGATGAACGACCCGGGGGAAGCGGCCGGCCTTCGGCGCCTGCCCGCCGTCGACACGCTGCGGGGCTTCGCCCTGCTGGGCATCCTGGTGGTCAACAGCGCGCAGATGATGAGCCCCTGGGAGGCGGAGGGGTTCCGCGACCCCGGCGCGGCGCCCGTGGACCACCTGGCCGTCTGGCTGGTGACGGCGCTGGCGTCGAGCAAGTTCTACCTGCTGTTCTCGTTCCTGTTCGGCTACAGCTTCACACTGCAGGCCGTCTCCGCCGAGCGGGACGGCGCAAGCATCACCGCGCGCTTCCTGCGCCGTTCCCTGGGCCTGGTGCTCCTCGGCCTGGCGCACGCCGTCCTGCTGTACACCGGCGACATCCTCCTGACCTACGGCCTGCTGGGCCTGGTGCTGTTGTGGGCGCGGCGGACCGCACCGGCCACGGCCGTGAGGGCCGCCGCCTGGATCTACGGCGTGTTCGGCGCCCTCCTCGTCGCACTGGGGGCGCTCACCACGGCGGTGGACGCGCAGGAGCCGGTGCCGCACGGGGCGATCGCCGAGGCCGTGGCGGCCTACCGCGGCACCGCCGGCACGGTCGTGCGGGAGAACCTGGACCGGCTGCCGCTCACCCTCGTCGCCGCGCTGCTCATGGCTCCGGGCGTGCTCGCGGCCTTCTTCCTCGGTCTGGCGGCGGGCAAGCGGCGCCTGCTCGCTCCCGGCGGGGTGGGCCGCGCCCGGCTGCGGCGGACCGCCGCCGCGGGACTGGCCGTCGGAGTCCCGGGGGCGGTCTTCTTCGCCTGCGCCGCCCAGGGGCCGCTGGACGACCGCTGGCACCTCCTGGGCGTCGGCGTGGGCACCCTGACGGCGCCGGCCCTGTCGGCCGCGTACGCGTGCCTGCTGCTGCTCCTGCTGGACTCCCCGCGGGGAGACCGCGTGCGGCGGCTCTTCGCCCCGGCGGGCCGCCTCGCGCTGACGAACTACCTCGGGCAGTCCCTGGTCGTCATGTGGGTGGCGACGGCGTACGGCCTGTCCCTGTACGGGCGCCTGGGAGCGGCCGCCGTGCTGCTGCTCGCCCTCGCCGTGTACGCGCTCCAGCTGGCCCTGAGCACGGCGTGGCTGCGGCGCTTCCGGCACGGGCCCGCCGAGTGGCTGCTCCGGGCGATCACCCTGGCGGGACGCCCGGGACGCCCGGGACGCCCCCGCGCCCCGCGGACGCCGGAACCGGCTAGTTGAGGCCGGCCGCCTCGCACGCCGCCTTGTACTTGGCCGTGCAGATGTCCGACACCTTGTAGATGTCGTCGGCCACGACGGTGTCCGCGATGTTCTTCTTGGTCAGCGCGACCACCGGCACGAGCTGGGCCGGGATGCCCTTGTGGGTGGGGCTGTCGACCTTGTCGCGGGTGAGGGCGGCGAACTGGATGTCGCGGCCCTGGACCTTGGCGACGGCCATCTCCGCGGCGCTCTCCGCCTCCTGCGGGTACGACTTGTAGACGCTCATGTACTGCTCGCCGGCGAGGATCCGCTGCACGGCCGCGAGTTCCGCGTCCTGGCCGGTGATCGGCGGCAGGTCGGTCACGCCCGCGGCCTGCAGGGCCTTGACGATGCCGCCGGCCATGCCGTCGTTGGCCGAGTAGACGGCGGCGATGTTGTCCTTGCCGATCTTCGCGATCGCCCCGGCCATGTTGGCCTGGGCGTTCTCCGGCTTCCAGTCCTTGGTGTCGAAGGACTGCGCGATCGTCACCTTGCCGTTGAGTTCGGACATCGCCCCGGCCTTGAACTGCTTGGCGTTGGGGTCCGTCGGCGAGCCGTTCATCATGACGATCTTGTCGGACAGGCTCGCGTTCTCGCCGATGGCCTCCAGCAGGGTGCGCCCCTGGACCTCGCCGACCAGTTCGTTGTCGAAGGAGATGTACGCCTCGATCGGGCCCTCGGCCAGCCGGTCGTAGGCGATGACCGGGATGCCGGCCTGCTTGGCCTTCTTCACGCTGTCCGCGATGGCGTGCGAGTCGACCGCGTCCAGCAGGATCACGTCGACCCGGTCGTCGATCATCTGCTGCATCTGGGCGGCCTGCTTGTCGGCGCTGGCCTCGGCGTTGGCGTACTCGACGCGGCCCTTGTCGTTGGTGAGGGACTCGACCTTCCGCTTGATGATCGGGTAGTCGAAGTTCTCGTAGCGCGTGTTGGCCTTCTCCGGCAGCAGCAGGCCCACGGTGATGTCGTTGCCCTTGGTCGGGCTCGCGTCGTCACTGCTCCCGGTCGCGTTGAGCACGCCGCAGCCGGCGAGCGGGAGGGAGATCGTGGCGGCGGCCACGGATATGGCGATACGACGACGCATGCGGGGCTCACTTCGCGTGTGATTCGGACGTGGGCACAGCATTACGGCCCATGTGTCTGAAAAGACAACGCGGACGCGCCCCCCAGCGTCAAGCGGAACCACTTAACGAGATGGCAACACCACGCTCCGCAGCAGTTGTGAAGACTCTGCGGAATCATCTTCAAGTGCCCTGCACCACAGGGGCATCGGCGGGAGGCCGGAGAAAACGCCACAAGGCACGCGAAAGGGACCGGGAGTCAACTCCCGGTCCCTCCCCGTGATTTCGCGGGTGCTGCCGCGTCAGTCGGACTGCTGCTGCCGTTTCGGCCGCCACACCACCAGCGCGCTGGTCTGCTGGACCTCCTGGTACGGCACCAGGTCCCGGCGGTACGACGCGTGCACCGCCGCCTCGCGCTGGCGCATGGCCGCCGCGGCGCCGTCGAGCGCGTCCTCCAGCTCGGCCACCCGGGACTGGAGGGCCGCGACCTGGTTCTCCAGTTCGATGATGCGCTTGATTCCGGCCAGGTTGATGCCCTCGTCCTGCGACAACTGCTGCACCTGCCGGAGCAGTTCGATGTCGCGGGCCGAGTAGCGGCGGCCCCGGCCGGCGGTGCGGTCCGGGGACACCAGGCCCAGACGGTCGTACTGGCGCAGGGTCTGCGGGTGCAGGCCGGACAGCTGGGCCGCCACCGAGATGACGTAGACCGGGGTCTCCTCGGTCAGTTCATACGGGTTGCGTCGACGACCGTCCATCTGACTCATGCTCCCTTCGCGGCCTGGAACAGCTCCGCCCGCGGATCCTCACCCGCGGTCGCCTCGCGATACGCCTCGAGTGCGTCACGAGCCTTCCCCGTCACGTCCTTCGGGACACTCACCTCGACGGTGACCAGGAGGTCGCCGCGGGTGCCGTCCTTGCGGACCGCGCCCTTGCCCCGGGCGCGCATCGTACGGCCGTTCGGCGTGCCGGGGGGCAGCTTCAGCGTGACGGGCGGGCCGCCCAGCGTCGGCACCCGGACCTCGCCGCCGAGGGCCGCCTCCGTGAAGGTGACCGGGACGGTGACGGTGAGGTTGTCGTCCTTGCGGCCGAACACCGGGTGGGAGTCGACGTGCACGACCACGTACAGGTCGCCCGCCGGGCCGCCGCGCTCGCCCGGCGCGCCCTTGCCGCGCAGCCGGATCCGCTGGCCGTCGCTGACGCCCGCCGGGATGCGCACCTGCATGGTCCGCGAGGACTTGGCCCGGCCACTGCCCTTGCAGACGTCGCAGGGGGTCTCGGCGATCAGGCCGCGGCCCTTGCAGTCCGGGCAGGGGTCGGTGAGGGAGAAGCCGCCGCCGCTGCCCCGGGCGACCTGCCCGGTGCCGACGCAGGTCGGGCACACGCGCGGCGTGCCGTTCTTGTCGCCGGTGCCCGAACAGGCCTTGCAGGGCGACTGCGAGGACATCCGCAGCGGGACGGTCGCGCCCTCGATGGCCTCGGTGAAGCTGAGCGTCACCTCGGACTCGATGTCCTGGCCGCGCCGGGGCTGCGTACGCGTCCCCGGGCCGGCGCCGCCGCGGTTGAACAGGCCCCCGAAGACGTCACCGAGTCCGCCGCCGAAGCCGCCGGCGCCCTGGCCCCCCTGACCGCCCCCGAAGAGGTCGCCCAGGTCGAAGTTGAAGGAGCCGCCCGCGCCGCCGGGCCCCGGACGGAAGCCGCCGTTGCCGAAGAGGGCGCGCGCCTCGTCGTACTCCTTGCGCTTCTTGGGGTCACCGAGGATGTCGTTGGCCTCGGAGATCTCCTTGAAGCGCTCCTCGGCCTTGACGTTTCCCTTGTTGGCGTCCGGGTGGAACTCGCGGGCGAGCTTCCGGTACGCCTTCTTGATCTCGGCCTCGGTGGCGTCCTTGGGGACGCCGAGGACCTTGTAGTAGTCCTTCTCGATGAAGTCCTTGGTGCTCATCCTCGACGCCCCTCCTTCCCTTCGTCCACGTCAGCCCTCGTCCGGGCCACCGCTCTCCTTGTCGTCGGCTTCGGCGGACTCCTCCGCCTTGACCGTCTGTGCCCCCGGCTGGGGCTCGGCCACCGCCACCCGCGCGGGGCGGATGGTGCGCTCGCCGATCCGGTACCCGGGCTGCAGAATCGCCACGCAGGTCGTCTCGGTGACGTCCGGCGCGTAGCTGTGCATCAGGGCTTCGTGGATCGTCGGGTCGAAGGGCTCGCCCTCCTTGCCGAACTGCTGCAGGCCCATCTTCGCCGCGGTGCTCTCCAGCGACTCGGCGACGGACTTGAAGCCGCCCACCAGTTCGCCGTGTTCGCGTGCGCGGCCGATGTCGTCGAGCACGGGCAGGAGCTCGGTCAGGAGGTTCGCGATGGCGATCTCCTTGACCGCGATCCGGTCGCGCTCGACCCGGCGGCGGTAGTTCTGGTACTCGGCCTGGAGCCTCTGCAGGTCCGCGGTGCGCTCACCGAGGGCGGTGCGCACCTGGTCCAGCTGGGCCACCAGACCGGGGTCCTGGCCCGTGTCCCCGGCCGGGGCCGCCTCCTCCTCCGGGGAGGAGGAGGCGGCCTTCGGCTCGGCGTCGTCGGAGGTGGCGCCGGAAGGGACGTCGGGCTGCTGCTCGTCGAAGCCCGGGGTCTCCTCCGTCACGCGGCACCGTCCTTCCGGTCCTCGTCGACGATCTCGGCGTC
This sequence comes from Streptomyces sp. NPDC094143, assembly GCF_040303825.1. Classification (NCBI taxonomy): domain Bacteria; kingdom Bacillati; phylum Actinomycetota; class Actinomycetes; order Kitasatosporales; family Streptomycetaceae; genus Streptomyces; species Streptomyces sp. NPDC094143. The sequence continues at coordinate 24,023 of NZ_JBEOTZ010000008.1, read as the reverse complement.
GACGACGTCGTCGTCGGCCTTGGCGTCACCGGCGTCCGCGCCGGCTCCGGCGGAGGCACCGCCGGCGGCCTGGGCACCCTGGGCGTCGGCGTACATGGCCTGACCCAGCTTCTGGGAGACGGCCGCGACCTTCTCCGTGGCGGTGCGGATCTCGGCCGTGTCCTCGCCCTTGAGCTTCTCCTTCAGCTCGGCGACGGCCTCCTCGACCTCGGTCTTGATCTCGCCGGGGACCTTGTCCTCGTTGTCCTTGAGGAACTTCTCGGTCTGGTAGACGAGCTGCTCGCCCTGGTTGCGGGTCTCGGCGGCCTCGCGGCGCTTGTGGTCCTCCTCCGCGTAGCGCTCGGCCTCCTCGCGCATGCGGTCGACCTCGTCCTTCGGCAGCGAGGAGCCGCCGGTGACGGTCATCTTCTGCTCCTTGCCCGTGCCCAGGTCCTTGGCGGTCACGTGCATGATGCCGTTGGCGTCGATGTCGAAGGACACCTCGATCTGCGGGACGCCGCGGGGCGCCGGGGGCAGACCGGTCAGCTCGAACATCCCGAGCTTCTTGTTGTACGCCGCGATCTCCCGCTCGCCCTGGTAGACCTGGATCTGCACGGACGGCTGGTTGTCCTCGGCGGTGGTGAAGATCTCGGACCGCTTGGTCGGGATCGTCGTGTTCCGCTCGATGAGCTTGGTCATGATGCCGCCCTTGGTCTCGATGCCGAGGGACAGCGGGGTGACGTCGAGGAGCAGGACGTCCTTGACCTCGCCCTTGAGGACACCGGCCTGCAGGGCGGCGCCGATGGCGACGACCTCGTCCGGGTTGACGCCCTTGTTGGCGTCCTTGCCGCCGGTCAGCTCCTTGACGAGCTCGGCGACGGCGGGCATGCGGGTCGAGCCGCCGACCAGGACGACGTGGTCGATCTCGCTGATGGAGATGCCGGCGTCCTTGATGACGTTGTGGAACGGCGTCTTGCAGCGCTCCAGCAGGTCCGCGGTCAGCTGCTGGAACTGGGCGCGGGTGAGCTTCTCGTCGAGGTGCAGGGGGCCCTCGGCGGAGGCGGTGATGTAGGGCAGGTTGATCGAGGTCTCGGTGGACGAGGACAGCTCGATCTTCGCCTTCTCGGCGGCCTCGCGCAGACGCTGCAGGGCCATCTTGTCCTTGCCCAGGTCCACGCCGTGGCCGGACTGGAACTGCTGGACCAGGTAGTCGACGATGCGCTGGTCCCAGTCGTCACCACCGAGGTGGTTGTCACCGTTGGTGGCCTTCACCTCGACGACGCCGTCGCCGATCTCCAGCAGCGAGACGTCGAACGTACCGCCACCGAGGTCGAAGACCAGGATGGTCTGGTCGTCCTTGTCGAGGCCGTATGCCAGCGCGGCGGCGGTCGGCTCGTTGACGATGCGCAGCACGTTCAGACCGGCGATCTCGCCGGCCTCCTTCGTGGCCTGGCGCTCGGAGTCGTTGAAGTACGCCGGGACGGTGATGACCGCGTCGGTCACCTTCTCGCCCAGGTAGGCCTCGGCGTCCCGCTTCAGCTTCTGCAGCACGAAGGCGCTGATCTGCTGCGGGTTGAAGGGCTTCCCGTCGAGCTCGATCTTCCAGTCCGTGCCCATGTGGCGCTTGACGGAGCGGATGGTCCGGTCCACGTTCGTGACCGCCTGGCGCTTGGCGACCTCGCCGACGAGCACCTCACCGTTCTTCGCGAAGGCGACGACGGACGGCGTGGTCCTGGCGCCCTCGGCGTTGGTGATAACGGTGGGCTCGCCGCCCTCCAGAACGCTGACGACGGAGTTAGTCGTGCCCAGGTCGATGCCGACCGCACGTGCCATGGTTGATTCCTCCAGCTGACTTGAGTGGAACGGACTCAAGTGTGCACGACGGCACCCACCCGGTCAACAGAGCTGAGTCGAGCGGGCTCAACTCTTATCCGTTCCTTACGCGCAACGAGGCTCCGACCTGCGGCGATACTGAGCGTCGACCGGCGTACACAGGAACACGGGAGAGGGCCAACACCACCACCAGCGCCCCGCCCGCCACCCACCACAGGGCGCCGCCGCCCACCCGCTCGGCGTGCGCGAGTACCCCGACGAGCACTCCGGACAACGCCGCGAAGCCCAGCAGCAGGGTGACGCCCGGCACGGTCAGCCCGAGCCGCCGCAGCCGGTGTCCGAGGTGGCCGGGCCCGCTGCGGACGACGGGCCGCCCGTCCAGCCGCCGCGCCAGCAGCACCAGGACGGCGTCCGCGCTCGCCAGGGCCGTCAGCGCGAAGAGCACCCCCGCGCTCTCCCCGAGCCCGAACCCGGCCCGGACGTGCACCAGGCCGAGGGCGATCACGAACCCCGCCGACATGGACCCGCAGCTGCCCAGGCCCACGCGCGCGGGGTGCCAGTTGTGCAGCAGGAACCCGGTCAGCGCCGCTGCCAGCACGCTCATCAGCCCGGCGACCCCGTCCATGACGTCCACCGCCGCGCAGGCCGCCACCCCGAAGGCGGTGACCACCCCGGCCGTCCCCGCGAGCCCGTCGGCGTGGTCCAGTCCCCGGAAGGCGAAGGTCACCCCGACGGCCCAGACGGCGGCGAGCAGCCCGGGCCCCACACCCGTCTCCCCGTACGGCACGACGCACGCGGCGGCCACGGCCGTACCGGCGGCCAGCACCCGCCGGCGCAGCCGCCACACGTCGTCGACGAGCCCGAGCAGGGCGACGGCGCCGCCGGCGACGAGCAGCCCGCCGGTCCCGCTGCCGGCCGCACCCCACTCCTTGACGCAGACCACGGCCCCGGTGACCACCACGACGGCCACTCCGCCGGACAACGGCACCTGCCGCTGCCGCCGCCGCTCGACCAGCCGCAGCCGCAGGACGGGGATCCGCAGGGCGGCCGCGAGCAGGGCGGTGAGCAGGAGGGCGGTGGCGGCGGCAGCGATCCCGTAGAGCACGGATATAAGTTAGGCGTCACTATGACAATTCGGTACGAATAACACGACGAGATCGCGGCCGGATTCCGCGCCGCTTCTGAGGCGACCCTCAGCGATTCAGATCACTGCCCACCCGGCTACAGTGCGGCGGAAGATAGGGGTAGTCTCAGACGGACTGCATAAGTTACCGCTTAGTAATTTCGGGGAACCCTCCATCGCGACAGGTCACCCCGACGAAACCCTCGCAGGCCCGAGGAGCCCCCATGCAACTCGCCGCGATCATCGTGTCGCTGGTACTGACCGTGGTCGGCGTCGCGCTGCTCGCACGCGCGATCGGCCAGTTCGTCCGGTACTTCAGGCTGGGCCAGCCCGTGCCCGCCGGTACCCGGACCGACAACCCCTACCAGCGCAGCGTGACGTTGGTGAAGGAGTTCCTCGGCCACACGCGCATGAACCGGTGGGGCATCGTCGGTATCGCCCACTGGTTCGTCGCGATCGGCTTCCTGACGCTGCCGCCGACGATCATCACCGCGTACGGCCAGCTGTTCCAGGCCGACTGGACGCTGCCGGTGCTCGGCGGCTTCCTCCCGTACGAGCTCTACATCGAGTTCATCGCGGCCATGACGACCCTCGGCATCGCCACGCTGATGGTGATCCGCCTGCTGAACCTGCCGTCGCGCCCGGGCCGCAAGTCCCGCTTCGCCGGCTCGAAGATGGGCCAGGCGTACTTCGTCGAGTACGTCATCCTCACCATCGGCCTGGCCATCTACGTGCTGCGGGGCCTGGAGGGCGCGCTGCACCACGTGGACCACTACGAGGCCGCGTACTTCGCCTCGTACCCGCTGGTCCTGGCCTTCAAGGGCCTGAGCGTCGCGGCGCTGCAGAACCTCGTCTACTTCTTCGCGATGATCAAGCTGGGCACGACCATGATCTGGATGATCACGGTCAGCCTGAACACCAACATGGGTGTGGCCTGGCACCGCTTCCTGGCGTTCCCGAACATCTGGTTCAAGCGCGAGGCGGCCGGCGGGACGGCGCTCGGCGCGCTGCAGCCGATGACCTCGGGCGGCAAGCCGATCGACTTCACCGACCCCGGCGACGACGACGTCTTCGGCGTCTCCCAGGTCGAGCAGTTCTCCTGGAAGGGCCTGCTGGACTTCTCCACGTGCACCGAGTGCGGCCGCTGCCAGTCGCAGTGCCCCGCGTGGAACACCGGCAAGCCGCTCTCCCCGAAGCTGCTGATCATGTCGCTGCGCGACCACGCGCACGCCAAGGCGCCGTACCTGCTGGCCGGCGGCGGCAAGACGATGGAGGGCGAGGAGAAGGCGTCCGCCGAGGCCCTCGAGGACGTCCCGGCGTCCGCGCTGGCGGAGGCCGAGCGCCCCCTGGTCGGCACGCTGGAGGACAACGGCGTCATCGACCCGGACGTCCTGTGGTCCTGCACCACCTGCGGTGCCTGCGTGGAGCAGTGCCCGGTGGACATCGAGCACGTCGACCACATCGTCGACATGCGCCGCTACCAGGTGATGATCGAGTCGGCGTTCCCGTCCGAGGCGGGCACGATGCTCAAGAACCTGGAGAAGAAGGGCAACCCCTGGGGCCTGGCGAAGAAGCAGCGCCTGGAGTGGCTCAAGGAGGTCGACTTCGAGGTCCCGGTCGTCGGCAAGGACATCGAGGACCTGTCCGAGGTCGAGTACCTGTACTGGGTCGGCTGCGCCGGCGCCCTGGAGGACCGCGCGAAGAAGACCACGAAGGCCTTCGCAGAGCTGCTGCACATCGCGGGCGTGAAGTTCGCGATCATGGGCGGCGACGAGAAGTGCACCGGTGACTCCGCCCGCCGCCTGGGCAACGAGCCCCTGTTCCAGGAGCTCGGCATGGAGAACGTCATGGCGCTGAACATGGCGTTCGGCGAGGAGATGGACGACGAGGGCAAGGTGACGCCCGAGTCGGCGAAGCCGAAGTCCGCGAAGAAGATCGTCGCCACCTGCCCGCACTGCCTGAACACGCTCGGCAACGAGTACCCGCAGCTCGGCGGCGACTACGAGGTCATCCACCACACGCAGCTGCTGCAGCACCTGGTGGACGAGGGCAAGCTGATCCCGGTCACGCCGGTCGAGGGCATCATCACGTACCACGACCCGTGCTACCTGGGCCGCCACAACAAGATCTACACGCCGCCGCGCGAGATCATCGCCGCCGTCCCCGGCGTCCGCAACGAGGAGATGCACCGCCACAAGGAGCGGGGCTTCTGCTGCGGCGCGGGTGGCGCGCGCATGTGGATGGAAGAGCGCATCGGCAAGCGCATCAACAACGAGCGCGTGGACGAGGCCCTGTCGGTCAACCCCGACATCGTCTCGACGGCCTGCCCGTTCTGCCTGGTCATGCTCACGGACTCCGTGAACGGCAAGAAGAACGAGGGCAAGGCGAAGGAGTCCATCACGGTCGTGGACGTCGCCCAGCTCCTGCTGGACTCGGTGAAGACGCCGGTCCCGGCGGAGAGCGAGGACACCGACGGCGACGACGAGCCCCCGGCGGGCACGGCGGACTCGCAGAACGCCCCGGAGCCGGAGCCGGTGAAGTAGCCGTCCACGACGCCTGCTTCGTCGATCTCGAAGCCCCCCGCCCGATGACTCGGGCGGGGGGCTTCGGCGTGGTGCGGCCACCACAGCGCGGAGCGGCCGTTGGTCCGGCGACGCGATAGCGGGCCGGACCACGCCTCGCCGGTCCTCCGCCCCCTGCTCTCGGCGACGCGGAGCATGATGTAGTCGTCCGGCTCCAGCGGTTCACAGGCGCGGGTCAAGCCCTCCCGGAAGCAGACCCCGGCCCGCCCCGCAGCCACTGGCCGAGGGTCCGGCGGGTGGGGCCGATCACCACGCGGCCGTGTTCCTTGTGGCCGACCAGCTCCACGCGCAGCGTGACCGGCGTATCGGAGCCCGTCGGAGACGGCCGGTACTTGATCCTGCTGTGCACCAGTTGCAAGCCGTCGGTGTCGACCACGACGCCCGGCCTCGTGACCAGGGTCAGCGTCTTCCCCGTCATCGCCACGTCGATCCGCAGCGTGTCGTGCAGGAGCACCGCTTCGGTGAAGTCGAGCGTCACCTTGCAGTACGTCACCGCGAGCTCCAGCCTCCGCGGCACCACCCAGCGCCCCGCACGCACGACCGGGCCGCTGTGGACCTGCTCGATCCGGACGACGTCCCCGGTCTCCGCGCCAGCCGCCGCCAGGGTGGGTGGGAGGTCGGCCGTGAGGGACGCGAGTTCCTTCAGGGTCCGCGCCGACAGGGCCGTCTCCAGGCGCTCGTCCAGCTCGTCCGCGGTCAGCAGACCGTCCCCCGCCGCGATGCGCAGCACGTCCACCACCCGGTCCCGGTCGGCGTGGGAGGCGCGCAGTTCGGGCGTGGAGCCGGGACCGTACTGCTTCCCGGTGGGCGAGATCTCTCCCGGCATGCTTTCGTCCTGCCTCCGTCCTGATCGGGGCGACCGTCGACACGCGACGCGGCCGGCGGCCCCCATCATGCCGAGGCCCGGACGGGGCAACAACCGCACCCGCGGTTCCGTTCGACGGCAGGACAGCGTGGAGGGGGCTCGCCACCCCGCCGTCCGGCCGGGAAACTAGAATCGAACGCATGAACGATCCAGAGTCGCGGCTCGCGCTGCTCCGTTTTCTGGAGCGCGTGCAGGAGCGCGACCTGGCGCGCACCCGCCGGTGGATCGCGGACGAGGAGCGCCGCCAGGCGGAGCGGCGGCGCGGGCTGCTGGCCCGGCCGCCCGCGCCCGACTGGCTGATCGAGCGCGGGCTGTCCGGGCAGGAGGCCGTGTACGTGCACGCCGGCGGCTGCTGGAACGCCGGGCAGCGCAGCCGGGGCGTCGACCGTGATCACGCCCGGCGTGCCCTCGCCGAGGGCGTCAAGGCCTGCCCGCAGTGCCGGCCGGACACGGCCCTGGGCTTCATGGACGGCTAGCCGGCCTCCGCCGCACCCCTCAGCGCCCCACCCGGACCACCTGGGACGTGACACCGCGGAACGATGCCGTCTCCGCGAAGCGCGCCCGGTAGGAGCCGCGCCCCGCGTCCGCCAGGTCCGCCGAGAAGGCGTGTCCCTCACCGGACCAGACGGCCTCCACCGTGCGCAGGTCCTTCCAGCGCTTGCCGTCCCGGGAGTACTCGATGTGCACCGGCACGGTGCCCGGCGTCCAGCCGTCGGGGAAGTCCACCGCGCCCTCGACGTGCACCCCGCCCCCCTCCGCACGGCCGGCCGAGAACGATGTGAAGACCGAGGCGCGCAGGACCCTGATCTCCGCGCTGTTCTCGGAGGCCGGGGCGGTGAACGGGTCGTCGCTGCGGGACGACACCCGGAAGGTGCCGGTCTCCCACGGGGTGTGCGTGAAGCTGATCCGGCCGTCCGCCCCGGTGGTGAAGTAGCCGACACTGGCGAACTGCCCGCCGGAGGACGGCTCGAACAGTACCCCGCCGCTCTGCCCCTCGAACGGCACCCAGCCCTCGGGCGTCTCGCGCTCCAGTGTCGCCGTGATCGTGACCTCCTGGCCGAAGTCGATCGTCCGGGCCGCCGCCGGGGCCTCGATCGTCCAGCGTGTGGCCACCTGCCGGACGCCGATCGGGATCGGCGAGGACTCGCCGTAGAGGACGTGGGGGTGCGCGCCGTCATGCCGGTACACGGCCTGGACCGGGTCCGCCTCGTTCACGGTGACCGTGCCGGAGAAGTGTCCCTCCGCGTCGGTGCGGACGGTGTCCTCCGTCCAGTAGTCCACGTCGAGGTCCACCCGGTGGTCGGCCAGCGGCTTCAGCTCGCGGGTCCCGGGCCAGCGTCCCTTCAGGTCGCCGTCGACCCGCACCTCGCGGTGGCCGGTGTCGACCTCCGTGCGGTCGGTGCGCATGTTCTCGAAGACGGCCACGACGTAATAGGCGAGCGAGCCCGCCGCGTTGTCGACGGTGCGGTCGCCGTCGGCGTCCGTGGCCTCGACGCGGACGTCGTAGCTGCCGAGGTCGGGCAGGTCCAGCGGCTGCTTCGTGTTCCACACGCCGTCGTCCGCCGTACCGGAGGCCAGGGTGAACGCGTCGGTCTCCACGACGGCGACCTCCTGCCCGGTGGCCGGGGAGACGATGTGGGCCGTGATGCCCGTGATGGCGCTGTCGGAGCGGATGCCGACCTCCAGGGTGCCGAGGTCGTCCGAGACGCTGTCCGCCCAGCGGACGTCCGGTGCCTGCCCCTCCGCGGTCTCCGCCCCCTCCGCCGCGTACGCCGCCGGCACACCGGTCAGCAGGAGCGCGGCGGCCGTACCGATGGCGGCCCAGGCCGTCCGGGTTGTGAACAAGATCCCCCCACAGCAACGTGTCGGAAGCCGTCCCGCCAGGTCGGGTACGGCCGAACGCCTTTTCTACCGCAGGGTTATGACAACGGTCCTTCGGGTTTCCCACCGCCGCGCACCGGCCCGCCGGGCCCCAAGGCCCTCGGGAACCCCGGCCGTGACCCTGGCTGCCCCACACCCCCGGAACCCGCCCCGAAATCGACCGAACTCACGTACAACCCTTACGTCCTCACACAGGTCTCCTGATCGCCGACCGCCCATGAACGCCCGGACAACTCCCGGCGAACGGGGACGACCCCGGCACCTCATCGACCGTGGATGCCCGCCAGGCACCCCGCACGCCGCAGGAGACCCCGTATGAACCAGCCGCCCCGACAGCACGGCAGACCGCGCGGCGCACCGCACGCGACACCGCGCAGCAGCGCACCGCACCGGGACTCCGCACCCACGCCCCAGGCCGGCCCCGGCACCCCCGCCGCCGTCTGAGCCCTCCCGCCCCACCCCCGACCCGGAGTCCCGTCTTGCGCAAGCGCACCCTCTTCCTGGCCGTCGCCCTCACCACCGGCCTGCTCTCCACCGCCCCCGCCGCCACGGCCGCGCCCTCCGGCCTGTCCGGCGACTTCAACGGCGACGGTTACCGCGACGTCGCCATCGGCGCGTTCGCCGCCGACGTCGGCTCGGTGCACGGCGCCGGCGCCGTCGTCGTGCTGTACGGCTCGTCGTCCGGCGTGTCCGCGGCCCGCAGGACCGTCATCACGCAGGACTCCGCCGGTGTCCCGGGCGCCGCCGAGGAAGACGACCGTTTCGGCTACAGCCTCGCCGCCGGCGACCTCGACCGCGACGGCTACTCCGACCTGGTCGTCGGCGCCCAGTACGAGGACATCGGCGACCGGGACGGCGTCGGCTCGGCGACCGTCATCTGGGGCGGCAAGTCCGGTCTGTCCGGCGGCAGGGGCCTGCCCCAGCCGTCCGACCTCACCGAGTGGGGCGGTTTCTCCTCCGGCGTCGCCACCGGCGACTTCGACGGGGACGGCGCGACCGACGTGACGATCACCGGCCAGTCCCGCACCCGCCTCTACAAGGGCCCCTTCACCCGCACGAGCGGCCCCGCGAGCCACACCAGCCTCGGCACGTTCGGCTCCACGTACGAGGTGTTCGCGGGCGACCTGAACCGGGACGGGGACGCCGAGCGCGTCTACCCGTTCCTGGTCACCGGTGACCCGGGCGGCGAGATCGGCTACCACGGCTGGACCGGCACCAAGTACGCCGCCACCGACCTGCCGGACGCCGACGGCGAACAGGGCACCATCGCCGACGTCAACGGCGACGGCTACGGCGACCTCGTCCTCGGCGACTACCAGGACCCCCGGCCCGAGAAGCCCGGCGGCCACAAGGGCGGCCAGATCACCGTCTGGTACGGCGGCCCGGCCGGCCCCGACCCGGCGCAGAAGCCGACCGTGATCCACCAGGACACCACGGGCGTGCCCGGCGCCGGCGAGACCGGCGACCTGTTCGGCTCGGCGCTCGGCGCCGGGGACGTCAACGGCGACGGCTACGCCGACATCGCGGTCGGCGCCTGGTCCGAGGACATCGGCTCGGTGGAGGACGCCGGCTCGGTCACCCTGCTGTTCGGCTCGGCCAAGGGCCTCACCGGCACCGGCGCCAAGTCCTGGTCGCAGGACACCGCGGGCGTCCCCGGCAGCAACGAGACCATGGACGCCTTCGGCATGACCGTGCGCCTGGTCGACCTCGACAGGAACGGCAAGGCCGACCTGGTCACCGGCGCCGGCTACGAGAACGGCTACGGCGCGGTCACCGTCCTGCGCGGCTCCGCCTCCGGCCTCACCACCTCCGGGTCGCTGTTCCTGTCGGCCCGTGACGTCTCCCTCGAGGGCGGCGCCGCCTTCGCCTGGGCCATCGCCCAGTGACCCGTCGACGACTCCTCAGCGAGGCACCCACCCCGATGCGGACCCGTATCACCGCCGTCCTGCTCGCGGCGGCCGCCCTGACCCCGCTCACCCTGACCGTGTCGGCCCACGCCGCCACCGCCGCCGCCCCCTGGGACTTCAACGGCGACGGCCGCACCGACCTCGCGATCGGCGCACCCGGCGCCACCGTCTCCGGCAAGGCGAGGGCGGGCGCGGTCACCGTCGTCTACGGCAGCACCAGCGGCCCGAAGACCTCCACGCGCACGCTCCTCACCCAGGAGACGGCCGGCCTGCCCGGTGCCGCCGAGGCCGACGACGCCTTCGGCTCCGCCCTGGCCTCCGCCGACCTCGACAGGGACGGCTACGCCGACCTGCTGATCGGCGTGCCCGGCGAGGACGCGTACGACACCAACAACGGCACCGTCACCCTGGTGTGGGGCTCGGCGACCGGCCTGAGCGGCGCCCGTTCCCTCCACAGCCCCTTCGACCGGGACTACGACCGCTACGGCCAGACCCTCGCCGCCGGCGACTTCGACAGCGACGGCGACCCCGACGTGGCGGTCGGCTCCACCGGCCCGGTCACCCTCACCCTCGTCAACGGCCCGGTCACCAGGACGAGTTCACCGAACGGCGCCTCGGGCTCCCGCAACGACTGGTGGTCGGCCACCACCGGCGTCACCCACCTCTCCTCCGGCGACATCACCGGCGACGGCCACCCCCGCGCCGTCCTGCACGGCCGCGCCGCGCACAACGGCACCGCCACCACCGCCCTGGCCGACATGACGATCGGCAACTACAACGACTGGCTGCAGGACCTGCCCGGCGGGTTCGTCTCGGCCGTCGGGGACATCGACGGCGACGGCCACGCCGACATCGCCGTCGGCAACGACCGGGAGGCCTCCGCCGACCCCGGGGGCGCCCTCGGCGGCAGGGTCTCCGTCGTCTACGGCGGCCCCGCGGGCATCGACTTGGGCCGCGCCCCGCTCGTCCTCACCCAGGACACCGCCGGGGTGCCCGGCGCCGCCGAGAAGGGCGACCGCTTCGGCAGCGGCGTCGCGCTCGGCGACGTCAACGGCGACGGGTACGCCGACCTGGCGATCGGCACCGCGGGCGAGAACGCCGCCGCCGGCGCCGTGACCGTGCTCTACGGCTCGGCGTCCGGCCTGAGCACCAAGGGCGCGGTGTCGTACACCCAGAACACGGCGGGCGTGCCCGGCGGTTCGGAGAGCGGCGACCGGTTCGGCGAGCGCGTCACCCTCACCGACACCACCGGCGACCGCCGCGCCGACCTGGCGGTCTCCGCGCCGGGCGAGAACGCGGGCGACGGCGCGCTGTGGTCCCTGCGCGCCACGGCCACCGGCCTGACGACGTCCGGCGCGACGAGCTTCGGCCCGGGCACCACAGGCGTCTCCACAGCGGGGACGCCGGGCTACGGCACCGCTCTCACCCCCTGATCGCCGGCCCTCGCACGACGTCCTCGCGGGCCGTCCCCGCACCCACCGGGAGGTTCCTCCATGCGCAGGCAGACCCCGGCCGCTCTCGCCGCCGCCCTGCTCACCGCCGGTCTCACCCCGCTCACCCTCGCGGCCCCGGTGCCGGCCGCCCCGGCCAGGCACGCCGACGACTTCAACGGCGACGGCTACCGCGACCTCGCCGCCGCCCGCCGCACCGTCCTCACCCAGGACAGCGCCGGCATCCCCGGCACCGCCGAGGAGGGCGACCGCTTCGGCAAGGCCCTCACCTCCGGCGACGTGAACGCCGACGGGTACGGCGACCTAGTTGTCGGCAGCGTCGGCGAGGACGTCGGCGGCGACGGCTACGGCGACCTGGCCGTCGGCACGATCCACGAGGACGTCGGCACCGCGGACATCGCCGGCGACGTCACGGTCCTCACCACGAAGAACCCGGAGAACACGGTCAGCTTCGGCCCCGGCTCCCTCGGCGTGTCGGCCACCGGCTACCTGCGACTTGGCCAGGACATGTTCCAGCCGCCCCGGCGAGGTGCCGACGGGACCCGTACGGCCGAACCCTGACGACTCACGGACACCCAAAGGCCGTGCCCCCTAAGGGATGTCACAGCTCGGCCGCAAAGCCGGGCCCGGATGCCCGGGCCCGGCACGCCACCGCCCGGGACCAGGTACGTTCGAAGACGTGGCTGGATTCAGGATCGGACGCGGCCGGAACAACGGCGCTCCTCAGACGCGACCGCAAAACCCTCCGTACGGGCAGCAGACGCCGCAGGGGCCGTCCTACGGCTACCCGCCGGCGCCGCAGCCGTACCCGCAGCAGCAGCCGTACGGCAACGGCGGCGGCCCCACCTGGCCGCAGTCGAACGCCGGCCCCGGCGGCGGTTACGGTGGCCAGGGCGAGCCGGAGTACTTCGGCGACGGTGCGTACCCGCCCGGCCCCCAGGGCCCGCACGACCCGTACGCGGCGAACAACCCGGGCCACACCCAGGCCTTCTCGGTGGGCGAGGACCCCTACACCCAGGGCGACACCTACCGCGCCGGCTCGGCCGCCCCGCCGCCCGGTCCGATCGGCCCGCGCCTGCCCTGGAAGGCCCTGCTGAGGGGGATCGTCCTCGCCCCGAACCAGACGTTCCTCCAGATGCGGGACTACACGATGTGGGGCCCGGCCCTGATCGTCACGTTCCTCTACGGCCTGCTCGCCGTCTTCGGCTTCGACGGCGCCCGCGCGGATGCGATTAACGCCACACTGTCCAACGCGGTGCCGATCGTCCTGACGACGGCCGTCGCGATGGTGCTGAGCGCGTTCGTCCTGGGCGTGGTCACCCACACCCTGGCCCGCCAGCTCGGCGGTGACGGCGCCTGGCAGCCCACGGTCGGCCTGTCCATGCTGATCATGTCGCTCACGGACGCGCCCCGCCTGGTCTTCGCGATGTTCGCCGGCGGCGACGCGATGTTCGTCCAGCTGCTGGGCTGGGCCACCTGGGTCGCGGGCGGCGTGCTGCTGACCCTGATGGTCGGCCGCTCCCACGACCTGCCCTGGCCGAAGGCGCTGGGCGCCTCGGCGATCCAGCTGATCGCGCTGCTGTCGATCGTGAAGCTGGGCACGGTCTGACCCACCGCACGCACGAAGAAGGGGCTCCCCGGCAGGGGAGCCCCTTCTTTCTGCCGCTCTCAGGCGTCGAGGACCTGCCCGGCCCGCCGCACCACGGGCGGTTCGACACTCCACGGGAAGTTGATCCACTCGTCGGTCCGCTTCCACACGTACTCGCACTTCACGAGCGAGTGCGACTTCTCGTACACGACGGCGCTGCGCACCTCCGCGACGGTGTCGAGGCAGAAGTCGCGCACCAGCTTGAGCGTCTTGCCGGTGTCGGCGACGTCGTCGGTGATCAGCACCTTCTTCTCGGAGAAGTCGATCACGTTGGGGACGGGCGCGAGCATGACGGGCATCTCGAGGGTGGTCCCCACACCGGTGTAGAACTCGACGTTCACCAGGTGGATGTTCTTGCAGTCCAGGGCGTAGGCGAGGCCGCCGGCCACGAAGACGCCGCCGCGGGCGATGCTGAGCACGATGTCGGGCTCGTAGCCGTCGTCGGCGATCGTCTGCGCGAGCTCGCGCACGGCGACGCCGAACCGCTCGTAGGTCAGGTTCTCCCGCACACCGCTCATGTCCGTGCCGCCCCTGTCCGCGCCGCTCACACCTGGGTCCGATGGAAGTTGAGGAAGGACCGGGAGGCGGTCGGCCCCCGCTGGCCCTGGTACCGCGATCCGTACCGCTCGCTGCCGTACGGGAAGTCGGCGGGCGAGCTGAGCCGGAACATGCACAGCTGCCCGATCTTCATCCCCGGCCAGAGCTTGATGGGCAGGGTGGCGAGGTTCGACAGCTCAAGGGTCACATGCCCGCTGAAGCCCGGGTCGATGAACCCGGCCGTGGAGTGCGTCACCAGCCCCAGCCGCCCCAGCGAGCTCTTGCCCTCCAGCCGGGAGGCGAGGTCGTCGGGCAGCGTGATGACCTCGTACGTGCTGGCGAGGACGAACTCCCCGGGATGCAGGATGAACGGCTCGTCCCCCTCCGGCTCCACGAGCCGGGTCAGGTCGGCCTGCTCGATGGCGGGGTCGATGTGGGGGTACCGGTGATTCTCGAACACCCGGAAGTAGCGGTCGAGACGCACGTCGATGCTCGACGGCTGCACCATCGCGTCGTCATACGGATCGATGCGTACCCGTCCGGCGTCGATCTCGGCCCGGATGTCCTTGTCTGAGAGAAGCACGCCCCGAGGATACGCAAGGCGCGCGGAGCGTCCGCAACCGGACACCACCGCGCGCCTGCGCTGCTGCTGAGTGCTGCTGCCCGCTGTGCCCGCTACTGCTTCTGAAGGCTGACGGGAACCACGCTTCGGAGCCGCGCACATCGCGGACACCGAAGCAGGCGCCCGGGGCCGAGCCGCTCGGCCTGCTGCATCGGGAACGAAGCGGTGGTGAACACGTGCCCATCGGCACAACGGACGACGGTGCGCTCCATCAAGTCCAAGAGTCCCTTCCCCAAGAGCCGCGTCCGGCTGCTGCTCGCCTGACGACAAAAGCCACAGTACGGGATCAAAGGGACGGCCCTCCAGGCGGCACTCCGCTCCCGCCCGGCCCCTCGTCGACGCCCACACGGTACGCCCCAACTCCGTTCCCCCGCAGCCGCATCTCATCCCTGAAAGACCATCAGGCCCCACGGCGCGGACACCGGGGGCCTGGCATGTTGTAGAGTGGGCGAGCATTCGGACACCGACTCCGGTCGGCGTCTTACGCGGGTGTAGTTTAATGGTAGAACATCAGCTTCCCAAGCTGAGAGCGCGAGTTCGATTCTCGTCACCCGCTCCATGAAGAAGGCCCAGGTCAGAGACCTGGGCCGTTTTGCTGCCCGGGGTGATCACTGGCCGCGTGCCAGATCCGTGCCAGAAGGTGTCTCGGCCGTCTTCCGGGCAGCCTCCTCCCGAGCCTTCCGGACGGTGGCGTCGAGGCCGGCGGCGACCTCTTCCTGTCGCTCCTCGTCGGAGTGCTGGTAGATCAGCGCGGCCTTCTCGGACGACTGTCCGGCGCGCACCATCGTGTCCTTCAGCGTGGCACCGGAACGGGTGGAGAGCGTGTGCCCGGTGTGCCGGAGGTCGTAGAACCGGAAGCCCTCGGGCATACCGACGACCTCCCGCGCCCGCCGCCACTTCCGCCCGAAGGTGCTGCGCCGGAACGGAGCCCCCTTCTCCCCCACGAAGACCAACCCGTCCGGCCCCGGCTCGGCGTACGACTCCAGATGCCACCGGAGCTCCCGGCGGAGGAACGCGGGAAGAATCACAGTCCGGGTCCCGGCCTCCGACTTGGTGTCGCCCTGGACCCGTCGGCCGTTCATCCGCTCCGGCTCGGCGAGGCGGATCCGGACGCGCAGGTTGTCGACGTCGACGTCCCGGCGGCGGAGGCCGGCCAGTTCCTCCGGCCGCATCGGGCCGTAGGCACCGAGGTACACCATCAGCCGCCACCGCATCCCCACCGCATTGGCGAGGGCATCGACCTGGGCAACAGTGGCGATGCGCCGCTCAGTCGCCTTCTCCTTACCGGCACCCTTGATCCGGCACGGGTTGCGCTGGATCAGCTCGTCGTCGACGGCCGTCTCCATGATGGCTTTCAGGAGGCGGTACGCCTTTGCAGTCATCGTCTTGGCGTTCGTGGTCCGGAGCCGTTCGGCACGCCACTCGCGTACGCGGGGTGCGGTGATTTCGTCGAGGTCGAGGTCCGCGAAGGCGGTCAGGTGCTTGTCGAGGAGGTAGCGGTAGAGATCCCGGGTCAGTGGAGCCAACTCGCGCTCCTCCACCCACTTGTCGGCGTAGGCCCGGAAGCCCACCGCGCCGGCCTCCGGGTCCCTCCACTCACCCCGGCGGATCTCCGTCTGCTTCTCGGCGAGCCAGTCGTCCGCGTCGGCCGTCGTCTCGAAGGTGAAGGGAGCTGGGCGCATCACGCCGTCCGGGCCGGGATAACGCGCCTGGTACCGACCGGAAGGCAGCCGTCTGATCGCTCCGAAGCGGCGGCGCCTGCCCCTGTTGTTGGCCATCAGGCAGCCCTTCCGTATCGAGCACGGGGCCGCCTGATCGGCTCGACCGTGTGAGACGAGATGAAGTCGGCAAGGGCACTCTCCGGGATGCGTACGTGCCGACCGACCTTGACGTAGCGGATGCGTCGCTCCTCGATCAGCCGTCGAGGAAAGCGGACCGTGGTGCCGAGCAGTTCGGCGACTTGGTCGACGGAGAGATAACGCTCAGCCACGGGTGGGCTCTCCTTCCGTTCCGAGAGCGGGTTCGAGGGTTTCGGCGAGCCAGGCTTCGGCGTCGGTGAGGCCGGTGCCGGCGTAGACCCAGTGCGCCAGGACGAGGGTCGTGTTCGGGTCGGTCTCGGCCGCGTCCAGGGCCTGTGCGCGGCGCCATTCGGCGCGGGCGTCGCGGAGGGCGCCGAGAGTGGTGGAGTAGCGGCGGGACTTGGTGGAGAAGTGGCCGCGGAAGCCGAGCATGTGGGCCCAGGCCCGCAGGCGGAGGTGTTCGAGGTCCTTACGCGTGCCGAGGGTCCAGGCGGTGCGGATGAGTCTGCGGGCGTGGTCGCTGATGTCGAGCTGGGCGAGTTCGGCGAGGAACCTCAGCGGCCGGTCCAGGGCTCCCGTCGCCGTTTCGGCGCCCTTGGTGGCGTACTTGGCGATGTACGCGGCGACGGCCCGTTCGGTCAGTTCCTGGCCGCCGTCGAAGTCGGCGGAGCGGATGGTGCGGACGTCGAGTTGGCGGCCGAAGGCGAAGGTGTCTGGCCGGCCGTCGATGACTGGGCCGTCCACGCGGGCGGCGGTGGCGGCAGCGCGGATGGCATCGGTGAGCAGTTCGGCGGTGGCCCAGGCGGGAGGCGGGGTGTCGCCGCCCTCGGGGCCGTCGATGCGGATGACGGCGTGGAAGTGGACAGCGCCGCGCTTCTGGTACTCGGCGACCTTGGCGAAGGACACCCGGGCGTACTCGCGGAAGGCCCGCTGGGTGAGTCCAGCGCGCTTGGCGACCTCCCGGCGCAGGTAGATGGAGAAGCGTCGCCACAGCGGACCGGCGTGCGCGTTCCAGAGCACGGCGGCTTCGTAGTCGTAGGTGTCCGGGTCGAGCGGGGTGCCGAGTGCGGGGTCGTCCTGGTCGTGGAGCGCGCCGCAGCGGCAGCGGCGGGCCGATCCGGCCGGGCTGGTGGGGCGGTTGTGGACGGGGCCGAAGCTGGGAGCGGTGAAGGTGGCGAAGACGCGCGGGTGGGCGGCGACGCGTTCGGGGACGCCCTTGCCGCCGCGCAGGCCGGAGGTGATCAGGTGGAAGGTGTCGCGGCGGTACACCTCGGCGCAGGCCGCACAGCGGGTCGTGCGGCGGTTGTTGCAGCGGACCAGGAGGTGACCGGCCGGGAGGCCGGCGGAGTCGAGGTGGTGGAGGACGGTGCCGATCTCGCCGGTGCGGGTGTCGACGGCGTACTCGGTGCGGTGGCCGTCGAGGCGGATCGGGTGCGTGCAGCCTCCGAGTCCGGCGAGCTGGCGCAGGAGCGCGGGCATGGTGCCGAGTGCGGCCAGTTCGCCGAGTTCGTGGAGCGGAGGCGGAGTGGCGCGGGTGATGATGGCTTTCTCCTTCTGGTTCGGCTGGAGGGAGAGAGCCCCCGGGGCGGCGGATGCTTGGCGGTATCGAGGCCGCCCCGGGGGTGGTGCGGTGCGTCAGCGGCGGTGCTGGTCGCGGAGCATCGACCGCAGGACCACGGCGGCGACGGCCACGGAGACGGCCGTGACGGCGACGGCGGCCAGGAGCGCGGTCAGCACGACGCCGCCGACGAGGACGGCCGCGACCGCTCCGGTACTGACGGATATCTGAGGGACCGGCCGCCGCACCGGCGCTTGGGCGGCCACGGTGTGGGTGTGCGCGGGCGGCGGTGTCGGGTTGTCGGGGTACTTGGGCAGGAACACAGCGAAGCTCTCCTTACCTACTCGTCTAGTCATGTGAGCCGTTGACGATGTCCACGCCGGAGCGCGTGCCGGACTCGATGGCGGGGGCCATGAAGGTGTCCGAGAGCCAGAAGCCGAAGAGGGCGATCAGGACGACGATCCACGTGCGGACACCGAGGAACTTGACCGCTCCCCAGGCGAAGAAGCCGAGGAGGACGACGAGCGGCAGGCTGACGGTCACGGTGTGCGGGTCCTTTCAGCGGACGGGGCAGCGGTGGGTACGGGCGGCCAGTTCGGCGGCGGCACGGCTGTCGTAGTCGGCGGAGAAGCCGCAGCGCGGGGCCGTGCAGGCAGCGGTGTGCTTCTCCCGGCCGCGGCCGTCGTAGTGCGTGCCGACCTGGACGGGGCCGGTGCGGGTGACGGAGCGGAAGCGGCGGTTGGCGCTCACGCTGGTCTGCTTTTAGAGGTGGGCGGCGATGACGTCGGCCATGGGCGGCGGGACGCCGAGGCGGGTGCGCAGGGTCGGGGTGTCGATGGCCGTTCCGGTGCGAGCGTGGTGCTCGGCGGCGACTTTGCGGGCGTGCTCGACCAGGGCGGCCGGGACGGCGACCGGCGGCGGGGCCGGAACCGGGGTCGGTGCCGACTCGACCGCCGGAGGCGCTGGAGGTTCCGGCGCGGCATCGGGCGCGTCCTCCTGGTCCTGGATGACCTCGGGCGCCTCCTGGCCCGCGGCGTCACTGGTCTCGTCGTGCGTGGTCGGCGACGAGTGGACGAGGAGGGTTCCGCCGAGGAAGGCGACCGCGGGCCAGCCCGCGACGAGGATGCGGAGCCAGGCCGGCACGTGGTCCAGGTCGAGCAGCCCGGCGGTGGCGACGTTCGCGCCCAGCGACGCGGCGAGGGCGATCAGCAACCAGCACCACCCGGCCGCTTTCGCCTCGCCGGACCGCAGACGGCGCCAGGCGGCGACGAGCAGCAGGTCGACCGAGACGGGATAGGCCCACGCCTTCCACCCGTCCTGTCCGGCCGCCGAGGCGACGTCGTGCAGGTGGGCGAAGGACAACGCGGCGGCGATGACCGCTTGGACGAGCACCGCGTCGACACGGGCCAGGTAGGCACGCATGCTGCGGCTCCTTCCGGATTCGGGCATGGGAGGGGTAGGGACATGGCGTGAGGCGGTCACGCCGACCGGGGATGAGCGGGGACGCGGGTCAGTCGGTCACCGGTCGAGGCCGCACGACCGGGCTCGGTGTCTCAGCAGGCTGTAGGGGCGCGTCGGGCCGGAAGGGCTTGAGCGCGGGCAGGTCGGGGACCAGGTGGACCGACTCGCGGCAGGTCTCGGCGGCGGCGCCGAGGGAGAGGTACGGCGTGCGGATGCGGGACCAGCCGCCGGAGGTGTCACCGGCCACGGCGAGGCCGGGCCGTTCGGGGGCGATGGCACAGGCGGCGGAGACTGCCTCGGGGGCGATGTCGCCGAGTGCCATCTTGGCGGAGGCTTCGTCGTTGACGCGGTGGCAGACGCGGCCGGTCAACTGGGCCCGCAGCATGGTCGCGCCCTTGCCGAGTTCGGCGCCGAAGCGCTGTCCGCAGACCTCCAGGTAGATGCCGGCGGCCCGGCCGAGCTGGGCGAGCCGGATGAGTTGGGTGACCATTTCGTCCCGGCGTTCCTCGTCCTTCCTCGTGGCGACGAGGAAGAGTTCGGCCACCTCGTCGACGAACAGCACGACGGGTACCGGGCGTTCCTGCTCGGGCAGGCCCCAGATGTCGGAGGTGATCTCCTCGTCCGGCGTGTTCGGCGCGATGCCCTGCCGGGCCTTGATCAGGTCGTACCGGTTCTCCATGTCCTTGATGAGCACGGGCAGCAGTTCGGCGGCCTGCTCCGGGTCGGTGGCGAGCGCCGACAGGCGCGGAGTGAAGGGCGCCAGTTCCACGCCCCGCTTGCAGTCGATGCCGACCAGGGCGACGGGCTGACGGGCGAGACCCGCTATGAGGTGACGCAGGTACATGGATTTGCCGGACAGCGTGGCGCCGAGGGTGAGTTGGTGCGGAACGGTTCGGTAGTCGCGTACGAACGGAGTGGCGTCCTCGCGCAGCGCGACCGGCACCCGGAGCAGGTCCGGGCGGAGCTTGCGCGGCATGCGCACCCGCCGCAGCACGTCGAAGCCGACGAGCCGTAGTTCGACCACGCCCGGTTTGACCGTGGTCACGTAGACGGCGTGGACGCCCCAGGCGTGCCGCAGTCGTTCGGCGGAGGCGGCCACGTCGGCGGGTTCCTGCCCCGGGGCGAGCCGCAGGCGGACCCGCAGCCCCGTCGTGGTCGGCCGGATGATCCCCCGGCGCGGCGGTACGGGCCGGACCTCACGGCGAGTGGTGGCCTTGACCGCCAGGACCCGCAGCCGGGAGGGGGCCACGGTCAGCCCGCACGCCTCCATGACGGAGCCGTAGGAGCTGAGCAGCCGGACCGTGGACACCGGTAAGCCGACCGTGGACCAGTAGACGCCGGGGGTGTCGCGCCCGGGCGTAGGCGGCCCCACCGCCGAGTGCGGCGACGGGACCACCCACCTCCAGAAGGGTTGTCAGATCGGTCATCAGGCCGTGGCCCCCATGGCGGCCGGGAAGGCGGCCGGGGTGACGGCGGCGGCCCGGAAGGCGATGCCGTGCCGCTGCTGGCCGTTGAACACGCTCTCCCACGGCCGCGCGACCAGGCCCGGCAGCGAGACCGGGGCGCCGAGGGCGAGCCCTTCCGCCACCCCGCTCTCCGGAACGGTCACCTTGATCAGGGACGACTCCCCCTCCTCGATGTACACGACGCCGATGGTCATCAGCGCCTCACCGCTGACGGCGTCCTTCGCAATCTCGCCCGACTGCCGGTCGCGGACCTTGGGCTCGGGCGCCTCGGTCAGCAGGATCGTCGCGGCCGAGGTCTCCACACGGATGGTGCGCAAGGCTTCTTCCCATCTACTCGTCTAGACAAGATGCATCCTTCGAACCCGACGACGCCGGGAACGGGACCACCTTGCCACACAACTTGCCCACTCGTCTATACGAGTATGCGTGAGGAGGTGTACGAGTCCGGGGAAGTGGCCTCGCGCACCGCCGATCAGGTCGCCGGGAGCTGGTAGGAGAGGACGTACGCGTCGGCCGCCATCACCGTGTCGCAGACCTCCACAGCCCGCCCCGCGGTGTCGAAGGCCGTACGGATGAGGTGGATCACGGGCACACCGGAGGCCAGTTGCAGCGTCTTCACCTCGGACGGCGAAGGCATCCGGGCCCGGATCTCCTCCTCGAAGTGGTCGAGCTGGTGGCCCAACTCCTCAAGCCGGGCGTAGATGCCGCCGGGGCCCGGGTTGGGCTCCGCGATCTGCGTTCCGCGGGCGATGTCGAGCGGGAGGTAGGACGTGGCGAACTCGACCGGCCGTCCGTCGAGCAGGTACCGGCGACGCCGGGCGAGCACGCGCCGCACGGAACCGAGCCGGGTGGAGATGTCCTGGCCGGCCTTCTCCTCCTTCACCTCCAGGCTGTCCACGGTGGGGTGACTACCGGCGGCGTCGGCCTCCACGATGAACGCGGACTTCCCCTGCTCACGGTGGCGCCTGGCGAACCGGTCGGAGGCGAGGCGCCGGACCGGCGGCCGGGGCCGGACGAACACGCCCTTGCCGTGCTCGGCGTGCACCAGGCCCTCACCCTGGAGGATCGAGAAGGAGTTCCGGACCGTCATCCGGGACACCCCGTAGTGCTCGACCAGCTCAGCTTCAGAGGGCAGCTTCTCTCCCTCCTTGAATCGCCCACGGTCGATGGCCTCGCGCAGCTGGTCGGCGATCTGCCGGAAGACGGCACGATCACTGGTCGGGTCGAGGCCGCCGAGAATGCTCGGTAGAGACGTCACGCGTACTCCTTTAGGTATCTAGACGAGTGGGCGAGTCTTGTTGCTACGGTGGAGAGCCTAGCCAGCCGAGAGGGCCGAGGAACGTGAGCACAGAACGCCCGCGCTCCGTGAGCGTCGCCGGGGTCATCGTCGATGACCAAGGCCGGGCCCTCCTGATCAAGCGCCGCGACAACGGCCACTGGGAACCGCCGGGTGGAGTCCTCGAACGCGAGGAGACCATCCCCGAAGCCCTTCAGCGCGAAGTCCTCGAAGAAACCGGCATCAAGATCGAGCTTCCCGCGACCCTGACCGGCGTCTACAAGAACATGACGGGCCTGATCGTCTCCCTCGTCTTCCGCTGCCAGGCGGCCGACGGCACCCCCACTACGGGGGACGAGACCCGCGCACTGCGCTGGGCCACCCGCGAAGAAGTCGTCGAACTCGCCGACGAGGCATACGCGATCCGCGTCCTCGATGCACTCGACGCGGCGTCCCCGCCGGCCGTCCGCGCCCACGACGGCGTGAAACTCGTCTAGTCCGAACCCGCTGCACATGGCGGCCTACCAGCATGAAGGAACTTGTATGCACGAGTATACGAGTAGCGCCCGGGTCTGGGGGCTCAGTTGCCCAGGTTTTCCGGAAGAGGTCAGCAGGGCCCGCCGCTGGACCCGCGACATCCTGCGGGGATCGCCGTTGGCGGAGGACGCCGAGCTGATCGTCAGCGGGCTGAGCGCGAACGCGATCCTCCACACGGCCAGCGGCCGGACATCTGGCAGCTTCCACCTGGCCCTCGCGGTCTCCCCGCAGGTGATCGCCCTGTCCGTCACGGACGACGGAGGCACCGGCACCGCACCGAAGGTCGAGCACCAGGACCAGGACGCGGAGCACGGCCGGGGCCTGGGCATGGTCAGCGCACTCGCTCACCGGGTCGTCGTCCACGGCAGCCACGGCGGCCACACGGTCACCGCGGAACTCTTCACCAACGCCGGCCCGGCAGGAGGGCACCCGTGCTGACATCCGCTCCTCCCACAGCGCCGAGCACAGGCAGCCGGCCCCTCCCCTACCAATGCCGAGCCGCCGCCTACCCGTTGAACGAAATCCGATCCATCCCCCTGGGATCACACGACGCCACAAGCCCACGCCTGGCACTGCGCTGGTTACGCGAACGCACGCAGCACATCACCGACCAACTCGACGCCGCATACGCACAGCCGGGCCTGCACTGGCTGACGGACGAGGCCGAAGACGAACGAGCCCTCGCCTACCTGACCGGCGGCACGGGGTACCAACTCACCCTCTACGACGAGAGCACCCGCTACGTACTGCTGGCCTACCCGGCAGGAGCGACCCCATGAACGGGCCCACCCGCGGCTACTGGTGCGAATGCTGGACCGAGCAAGTCACCGGCACGGGAGGGCCGGCGCGCCTGGCATCGTTCGACGCATACTCGGCGCCTCAAGCAGACCGATGGGTCGCCATCGCTCTCCGCACCATCTCACCGGCACTCGACTCCGACGCGTCGGACGAAGCCTGGACGTGGCTGTACGAAGAGCGCGCCGAAACCCGCAGAGCCCTGATGCGCTCCGAGCCCTGCACGGTGACCATCACCCATGCCGACGTCCGCATCACCTGGACGATCCGACCAGTGCTCTTCCTGCCCCTCGCACACCGGCAGGACACTGAACTCCCAGCATGCGCACACAGCTTCAAGCCCCACCGCGCAGACTGAGTTACAACTTTCTCTACTGGTTTCAAGGCGGCTCGCTCCGCTCACCGCGCGCGGCCCGGCCCCCGGCCGGGCCTGCGCTCCTGTCTCCGCCCCGCTCCAGCCCGGCCGGCGCCCGTGCCGCGCGCACAGCAAGCAGCCGCCTGATGTCAGAGAAGGGGCACGTCGCGGCTGGGGCGGTCGGCTCCACGGCTTTAGACGGTGTCCTATGTGGTGAGGCGGACGTACCGCTTGTAGCAGCAGAGGGCTGCGGCGAGGCCGAGAAAGGCCAGGTAGTTGCGTGGATTGCGTTCATAGCGAGGGCTGAGTCGGCGGTAGCCGGACAGCCAGGAGATGGTCCGCTCGATC